>JBCCTP010000025.1:0-20060 GCA_039198505.1 Actinomycetota bacterium
AGATGGCTCGACCGAATGGAGATGTGGCGAAGGTTTCGAAAGGCCTCTCGTGTCGTGATGATCTCGAGGTCCACTGGGCGAATGTCGCTGCTCGAGATCTGCAGCGTCGTCAGCCCATCGAGGTAGGGAGTGTCCCACAAACCTGCCATCAAACGCTTGCTCGTGGGCTGTCGATCCAGACACAGCCCGCGCGCCGCCCGGTGCGGCAAGATCGAGTACAGGTGGATCAACGCTCCGACGCCGGTCACGAAGAGACACATCGTGATCGACAGCGGATCGACGAGGAACGCCATGTCGATCGACAGGTCGCCGACCGGCACCCACGAGAACAGCGTCTCGGTGTGCGACCGCTCGGACTCGTCCATGCCGAGCAGGTCGAAGTAGATCGCCGCGGACACCACGAAGCTGAGCCCGACCATGGCCGTGGCGAGGAGTCCCGCCGCCGGTTCGCCGAGGCGACGGCCGCCGACGAGGATGATCAGGAATCCGAGCAGGGGAAACGCGGGAATGAGCCAGACGAGTTCGGTCATGGTCAGCCCTTCAGCTCGACGAGGTCGTCGGCGGTCGCACCGGGCCGGCGGCGCAGGATCGACACGATGATGCCGAGCCCGACCACCACCTCGGCGGCGGCCACGACCAGGACGAAGAACACGGCCGTCTGACCGTTGATGTCACCCAGCTGGGTGGCGAGCGCGACGAACGTGAGGTTGGCCGCGTTGAGCATCAGCTCGATGCACATGAACATGACGAGCGGGTTGCGGCGGACGAGGAGCCCGAACGCACCGATCGAGAACAGCAGCGCCGCCAACGTGAGGTACCACGTCGGTTCGATCGCCGCGATCACGAACCACTCCCCGAGCGGCTCGACGTGGCGGTCGACGCCTCGTCGCCGAGATCCTCACCGACGCCCTTCGGCCACCGGCGCGTCAGCAGGACCGTGCCGGCCACCGCCACGATCAGCAGCACCGAGGTGAGTTCGAACGCGAACACGTGGTCGGTGTACAAGTTGCGCGCCAGCGATTCGATGTTGGCGTCATGGTTGCCGGTCTGTGATGCCGTCTCGAAACCGATCGGCTCGCGCGTGACGGGATCGATCGGCTGCAACGCAATCGACCCGATGGCGTCACCGCTACGGACGATGGCGGCCAGCACGAGCCCGAACAGCCCGACCGCCATGACGCCGGCGAGTGGCCGCTGGATCGGGATCGGTTCGATCGAGAGGTCCTGCGCCTTGTCGACGCCGAGCAGCATGATCACGAACAGGAAGAGCACCACGATGGCGCCGGCGTACACGATGACCTGGACGGCGGCGAGGAAGTGCGCCTCCTGGGCGACGAAGTGCACGGCGACGCCGAAGAGCGTGAGCACGAGGCCGAGCGCCGAGTGCACCGGGTTCCGGAACGCGATGACGCCGATCGCGCCGCCGAGCACCATGACGCTCGCGGCGAAGAAGACGACGTACTCGATGAAGGTCGCGTCAGACACGGCACGCCCCGATGCGAACGAGCGGAGCGCCAGCGAGCGAGTGGCAACAGGCGGCCTGCGTGGCCGGGGAACGCTGCCGGAAGGTCGCGTCAGACATGACGATCCCCGGTCACCTCTCGACCGTCTTCACGCCGGAACCCGACGGGCGCGTCTGGGCGTCGCGGGTCTCCTGGTCGCCTTCGGGCGCACGAGTGCCGTAGCCCAGCTCGTTCGACCAGCCGACCTCGTCTTCGAAGGTGGCGTCACCCGACGGCGACGTGGCGCGCATCCAGCCCGACGTGTGCTGGTCGTCGCCCTCGCGCCAATCCTCCCACGGGAGCTGCTGGGGCTTGCCCTCGTCGTCGACGACCAGCTCGGTCTTGGTGTAGATCGCGTCCTGGCGGTTGGTGAAGCTGAACTCGAACAGCTTCGACTCGGTGATGGCCTCGGTGGGACACGCCTCGACGCAGAGGTCGCAGTGGATGCACCGCAGGTAGTTGATCTCGTAGATCCACCCGAACCGCTCACCCGGTGACGTGGGGTTGACCGGGTCGTTGTCGGCGCCGCGCACGTGGATGCAGTTGGCCGGGCACACGCCAGCGCACAGCTCACACCCGATGCACTTCTCCATGCCGTCTTCGTACCGGTTGAGCACGTGGCGACCGTGCAGCCGTTCGGGCCGCATCAGCTTCTCGTCACCGCTGACCACGCGGTCGTCGGTGAGTTTCTTCTTCGCCTTGCGACCACCCGAGTACTCGGTGGTCACCTGCTTGCCGCCGAACAGGCGGTGCTGGCGCATCGTGACGAGGAAGCCTCCGAAGTACCCCATCAGACCGGTGCTCCCGTCTCGTCGGTGACCGCTCCCGACGTCTGCTCGGCCGTCTTCTTGCCCACACCGAGGGCGGTGACGAACAGACCGACCGCCGCCATGCCGATCACCACCGAGATGATGACCACCGGGATGGCGTCGGCGAAGTCTCCGTCGGAGTTGAACTCACGCAGCGCGGCGAGCAGGAGGAACCACCCGAGCGAGATCGGGATGAGGACCTTCCAGCCGAGATCCATGAGCTGGTCGTACCGGAGTCGTGGGAGTGTCGCGCGGAACCAGACGTACATGTAGAGGAACAAGAAGAGCTTGAGGACGAACCACAGCGTGCCACCCACGGCACCCGCCCAACCAAAGAGGTTGAGGTCACCGAGCATGATCGGCTGCGGTCCGCCGAGGAACAGGGTGACGATGATGCCCGACATCGTGATGACGTTCATGAACTCCGCGAGGAAGAACAGTGCGAAGCCGATGCCGCCGTACTCGGTGTTGAAGCCCGACACGAGTTCCTGCTCGGCTTCGACGAGGTCGAAGGGCGGCCGGTTGAGTTCGGCCGTGACCGCGATGATGAAGATGAAGAACGGCACGAAGCCGGTGGCGATGAGGTTCCAGTCGGCGAGCGAGTCCTGACCGGCCACGATGCCCGACGTCGACAGCGTGCCGCTCATGAGCAGCACCGTCGCCAGGCTCAGGCCGAGCGCGGCCTCGTACGAGATCATCTGCGCCGAACCGCGAACCGCACCGAGGAGCGGATACTTCGAGCCCGACGCCCACCCGGCGAGCAGGATGCCGTACACCGCGATGGAGCTCATGGCGAGCACGAGCAGGATCCCGACCGGTGGATCGGCGAGCTGCACACGCGTGGTCTCACCGAAGATCGTGATCGTGCCGTCCTTGCCGTCGGAGAAGTCGCCGCCGAGCGGGAGCACCGACCAGATCAGGAACGCCGGCACGAACATGAGGTACGGCGCGAGCTTGTAGAGGAAGGGGTCGGACCGCGTGGGTCGGAACGTCTCCTTGAAGAACGCCTTGATGCCGTCGGCGAGGGTCTGCAACAGTCCGAACGGTCCGGCCTTGTTGGGGCCGACCCGGTTCTGCATGCCCGAGACGACCTTGCGCTCGAACCAGACCATGAACATCGTGCCGAGCAGACCGATCACGAAGATGACGAGCACCTTCACCAGCACGATGACGAGTGGCGTCCAGAGGAGCTCGCCCTCGAGGATCGGATCGATCGCCAGCACGCCCGACATCAGAGCACTTCGATCTTGACGTCGGTGACCGCCGCACGAGCGTCGATGATCGACTCGACGCGGCCGCCGCCCTGGTCGCTGGACGCGTTGAACGGCACCCAGACGTTTCCTCGCTCGATGCGCGGATCGAGCACGACGGGGAGCACGACCGACGAGCGATCGGTCACGAGCCGGACGTCTCCGCCCTCACCCGCCCCGAGTTGGTCCGCGTCGAGCGGATGCAGGTGTGCCGCAGCCGAGACCGAGAGCTTCGAGATCCCACGGGACATGGCCGTTCCGATCGCCCGATCGAACATCTTGTGACTGACCACGAGCCGGTACGAGTAGCTGTTCCGGACGCTCGCCTCGTCGCCTCGATCGGCGAGGTCGCTCGGCTGCGATTCGACGACGACGCCGTCGACCTCGCGCTCGACGGCCTCGGACGTCGCGGCCGCGAACCCGGGAACGGTCGCCGCGAGCAGGTCGGTGATCTCCTCGACCGACGTCGCCATGGCGATCGGGAGATCTCCCACGATGTCATCGAGATCGAGCGCCAGCTCGGCGGCGATCATCCAGTCGGGACGGGACGTACCCTTCGTGGTGACGCGGTGAGCGACGTCGTTGACCCGCCCCTCGAGGTTGGTCGTGCTGCCCGCCTTCTCGGTGAACGCGGCGGCCGGGAGCACGACATCGGCCTGACGGGTGGACTCGGTGGGGAACGTGTCGATCGAGACGATCGACCGAGCGCCCGCGAGCGCCCGGCGAGCGAGATCGTGGTCGGGTACATCGCAGAGCGGATCGGCCCCGAGCAGGATCAACAGCTCGATCTTTCCGCCTGCCGCCGCTTCGAGCGTGGCGATGGCGTCGTGGTCGGCGTCGGCGGGCGCGAGCCCGACCGACAGGGCGCCGATGACGTTGCCACGCCGGAGTGCGGGGAGCACCGTGGCCGTGGGGACGGCCTCGACGATCTCGGACAGCGCTGCCATGGTGGCGGCCGGCGACTCGGCGAGGTTGCTGCGGCCCACCACGACGACCACGTCGCCCGACGCGATCTGCTCGGCGATCTCCGGGTCGGCGAACAGCTCACGCACGGCCGATGCCTGGCGCCCGGGCTGCGGACGAAGCGACTTCCAGGCCATGTTCGTGAGACCCGTGTCGTTGGGGGCGATCTCGATGATCTTGGTCGCGCCGTCTCGCGCCGCGCCGCGCAGACGGAGGTACAGCGCGCCGAGCTCCTCCTTGACGTCGGGTCCGAGGAGGATCACCGTGCCCGCCGAGCAGGCCTCATCGATGGTCGCTCGGGGCAGACCGAGGATCGCGGCGGGGAGTCCGTCGCCCAATTGGGGATCACGGAACTCGATGCCGAGTCCGTCGGCGAGCTGCGCCCACGCGAACGCGTCCTCGTTCGTGCCCCGAGCCCCTCCGATGAGGGCGATCGACGAGGGTCCGCCGGATTCGAGGGCCTGGCGGATGAGACCGGTGGTGGCGGCCATCGCCGAGGTCCAACTGGTCGGCGTGAGCCCGACGTCGGTGCGGACCATCGGCTCGGTGAGACGATGCTCGGAGGACAACGCCTCGAAGCCGAAGCGACCGCGATCGCACAACCATCCGTGGTTGACGGGCTCGGAGTCGACGCCGTTGTAGCGCAGCACTTCGTCGCGACTCGACTGCACGACGATGCGACAGCCGGTCGAGCAGCCCATGCACGTCGACTCCTGCTGGCCGAGATCCCACGGCCGCGCCTTGAACCGATACGGCTCGGCCGTCAGCGCGCCGACCGGACAGATCTGGACGGTGTTGCCCGAGAAGTACGACACGAACGGCTCGTCGGGGAACGTCATCACCTGCGTCTGGTTCCCGCGCTCGATGAAGTGGATGAGCTTGTCGCCCGCCACCTCGTCGGCGAAACGGGTGCACCGATCGCAGAGGATGCAGCGCTCGCGATCGAGCAGCACGAGCTCGCTGATGGGGATCGGCTTCTCGTAGTGCCGCTTCTCCTCGACGTACCGCGACTCGCCGGGACCGTGGCTGAACGCCTGGTCCTGCAGCGGGCACTCGCCGCCCTTGTCGCAGACGGGGCAGTCGAGCGGATGGTTGGCGAGGAGCAGCTCGAGCATGCCCTCCTGGGCGCGCTTGGTGGTGGCCGACTCGGTGTCGACCTTCATGTCGGGCGACACGGTGATCATGCACGACGGCTGCAGCTGCGGCCCACGGCCCGTGTCGACCTCGACCAGGCACTGTCGGCACATGCCGACCGACGACATGCGCGGGTGGTAGCAGAAGTGAGGGATGTAGGAGCCGTGCCGTTCGGCGGCAGCGATGACCAGCTCGCCCTTGCGCGCCTCGACCGATCGACCGTTCAGCTCGATCGTGACCGCGTTGGGATCGGGCTCGGGCTCCGGCTCGACGTCGACCGCGACGTCGTCCTCGGCGGACGCGTCCTCGGTTTCAGTCGTCACGTCCTCGCTCATGCCACGGCCACCGGGATTCTCACTCGCTTGGGCGACGGGCTGACCTTCGCCTCGAACTCGTCGCGGAACAGGGTCAACGCCGAATGGATCGGAGCATACGCGGACGGCCCGACGAAGCAGATCGTCGTCATCTTGTACGGGAAGGGGACGGCCTCGAGACCGAGCCGTTCGCTCGACGCGTGGGGCATGTCACCCGGGCAGATCGACTGCCCGACCTCGAGGATCTGATCGAGGTCGGCCGTCGTACCGTGGCCGGAACAGATCCGCTCGACGATGCGCAGCAGCCACGTGCCACCTTCGCGGCACGGCACGCACTTGCCGCACGACTCGTGGGCGTAGAACCGCACCAGCGTGAGCGCTGCCTCGGGGATGTCGGTGGTGGAGTCCATCACCATCACCGCACCGGACCCGAGCATCGATCCGGCGGCCGACGCCTCCTTGCCCTCGAAGGGGATGTCGAGCTGGTCGGGGAGGAACCACGGCGCCGACCCACCGCCGGGGACGAACGCCTTGAGGTCGTTGTCGTCGCGGATTCCCTGGGCGAAGTCGTCGCCGTAGATCAGATCGCGGAACGTGGTGGAACCGTTGACGATCTCGTAGACACCGGGACGCTTCACGTGGCCCGACACGGCGATCATCCGGGTCCCGGGGGACGTCTCGGTGCCGATCGCCGTGTACGCCGCCGACCCGTTGGCGGCGATGTAGGGCAGGTTGGCGAGCGTCTCGACGTTGTTGACGATCGTCGGCTGTCCGTACAGGCCGATGGCCGCCGGGAAGTACGGCGGCTTCAGGCGGGGCATCCCCCGCTCGCCCTCGAGCGACTCGATGAGCGCCGTCTCCTCACCGACGACATAGGCGCCGGCTCCCCAGTGCAGGATGATGTCGACGCTGAAGTCGGTGCCGAGTATGTCGGTGCCGACGTACCCCGCCGCGTACGCCTCGTCGAGCGCTCCGGCGATCCGCTCGTGGGCGAGCGCCATCTCGCCGCGGACGTAGAGGAAGCACTGCGACAGACCCGCGGCGTAGCACGCGATGAGGCAGCCCTCGATGAGCTGGTGCGGGTCGCGCTCCATGAGCAGCCGGTCCTTGTAGGTGCCGGGCTCGGACTCGTCGCCGTTCACCACGAGGTAGCGCGGCCACACGCCCTGCGGGGTGAAGCCCCACTTGACACCGGCCGGGAAACCGGCACCGCCGCGTCCGAGCAGCGTGGAGTCCTTGACCTCCCCCGACGTCGCCTCGGGTCCGATCTCGAGTGCCCGCTTGAGGCCCTCGTACCCACCGGTCTCGAGGTAGCGATCGAGCGTGTAGGAGTCCTCGTACGGGAACCGGCCCGTGACGATCTGCGGACGGTCGCCGTCGTCGAAGTAGCCCGGGGTCCAGGCGTAACTGCCCTGTGCGGTCATGATGCGTCTCCTGCGACGGGGATCCAGTCGGGGGCTTCGGTGACGTCCTCGGGCGGGACCGCACCGACGGTTCGGTCGGCGGGAAGGTTCTGTCGATTGCGGCCCAAGGTGCCGTGGGGCGGGATCTCGTCGGCGAGTCGACCCGACCTCAGACCGTCGACGAGCTCGTCGAACTCGGCGGTGGTCACCCGGTACTGGTGGCGGTAGTTGACCTGGAGGCACGGCGCCTCGGTGCACGCCGCCTGGCACTCGGCCGGCTCGAGGGTGAACATCCCGTCGGCGGTGGTGGACCCGGCCTTCACACCGAGAACGTCTTCGGCGTGGTGCATCAGCTCGTCGGCGCCCATCAGGGCACACGACAGCGTCTGGCAGACGTTGATGACGTACGTGCCGACGGGCTCGAACTTGAACATCTCGTAGAACGTCGCCGTGCCGATGACCTCGGCCGGGGTGATGTCGAGCAGCTCCGCGATGTGCCGCATCGCGTCGTTGGTGACGTAGCCGTTCTGCTCCTGGCTGAGGTGCAGGAGGGGAATGAGCGCGGACTTGCTCCGCGGGTACCGGCGGATGATCTCGTGCGCGAGCAGGACGTTGCTGTCGGTGAGGCGGCTCATGTGAGGTGGTGGGTGTGATGGATGTCGGAAGTGACGCCGACGAGTGTTCTACCGGTCGACGCCGCCGAGCACGGGATCGACGGAGGAGATGACGGCCACGGCGTCGGCGACGAGGCCACCGCGCATCATGTGCGGCAGGCACTGGATGTTGGTGAACGACGGGTCACGCATGTGCATGCGGTAGGGCGTGGGCCCGCCGTCGCTGGCGATGTAGCAGCCGGTCTCACCGCGCGGTCCCTCGATGCCCACGTAGACCTCGCCCTCGGGCACCTTGAAGCCCTCGGTGAAGATCTTGAAGTGGTGGATGAGCGCCTCCATCGACTCGTCGATGCGAGCGCGCGGGGGCGGCGTGACCTTCTTGTCCTGGATGCGGTAGTCGCCCGACGGCATGTGGTCGAGGATCTGGTGCACGAGCGACATCGACTCGCGGATCTCGGCGAGTCGGATGGCGTAGCGGTCGAACGCATCGCCGTACGACCCGACGACGGTGTCGAACTCGAGCTTCTCGTACTCGAGGTACGGCAGGTCGTGGCGGAGGTCCCACGGCACCCCGGTGGACCGCAGGATCGGGCCGGTGGCGCCGAGCGCCAGCGCTTCCTTGGGCGTGATGACGCCGACTCCCTGCAGACGCTCGCGCCAGATCGGCTGACCGGTCATCAGCGTGTCGTACTCGTCGAGCCGCGGCGGGAGCATGTCCATGAGCTGCAGGACGCCATCGCGCCAGCCCGGTGGCAGGTCGGCCGCGACGCCGCCGGGGCGGATGAAGTTGTGGTTCATCCGCAGGCCGGTGACCTCCTGGAAGAAACGGAGGACCTCCTCGCGCTCGCGCCAGCCGTAGATCATCATCGACACCGCACCGAGGTCCATGCCGTTGGTGGCCATGAACAACAGGTGTGACGCGATCCGGTTCATCTCGGAGAGCAGCATCCGGATCCACGTGGCCCGCTCGGGGATCTCATCGGTGATGCCGAGCAACGCCTCGGTGGCCATGGAGAACACGAGCTCGTTGTTGAACGGGCTCAGGTAGTCCATGCGGGTGACGTTGGTGCCGCCCTGCAGGTACGTGAGCGACTCGGCGGTCTTCTCCATGCCGGTGTGCAGGTAGCCGATGATCGGCTTGCACCGCAGCACCTCTTCGCCCTGGAGCTCGAGCATGAGCCGCAGCACGCCGTGGGTCGACGGGTGCTGGGGACCCATGTTGATGATCATCGTCTGATCTTCTTCGGGGTCCTCGGGGAGGTCGCCGAGCATGGCGGCCTCCGCCTCGGACATCCGCAGGACCGAGCCGACCTCGCGCATCAGCTCGCGTGCGGTGGTCTCACTGCGCGGCTTGAGGAGCTGCTCGCCCTCGTAGGTGTTGGGGACGAAGACCGCGTAACGACGATCGTCGTCGGCCTCGGCGGACTCGACCGGTTCATCGGCAGCCAGCTCGGCGACGTCCGCCTCGGCGACGTCGTCGGTGGTCAGCTCTTCTTCGGTGGTGCTCATGCGTGAGCTCCTTTGAACTGCACGGGGATCCGGCCGATCTCGTAGTCCTTGCGGAGCGGATGGCCGACCCAGTCCTCGGGCATGAGGATGCGGGTGAGGTCGGGATGACCGTCGAACTCGATGCCGAACATGTCGAACGTCTCGCGCTCGTGCGCCTCGGTTCCGGGGTGCAGGTCGAAGAGCGAGGCGACGGTGGGCGCGGACTCGGGCACCTGCACCCGCAGTCGCATGCGGCGGCGGCCGCCGATGTCGATGAGGTTGACGACGACCTCGAACCGCTCGGCAACGACTTCGTCGGGCAGGGGTCGCTCCATGTGCTGGAGGTAGTCGACCCCGCACAGGTCGACCGCGATGGTGAAGCCGTCGTCGGCGAGCGCCTTGGCGACGTCGAGGTACTGCTCGCGCGTCGGGTAGAGGACCTGCTGCCCCCGCAGCTCGGTCATGGGGACGTCGAGAACTGTCACGACGCTCCGACCTTGCTGCCCGCGTTCGTGCTCCCCGGGTTCGTGCTGCCCGGGTTCGGCGAGCCGAGCAGCACGGGCGTGGCGGCGGGCTCGACGAGCTCGACGTGGATGTTGGCACCGGCACCGGTCTCGGCACGGCGCTTCAGGATCTCGTCGTTCTCGATGAGGCCGTGGAGCTGCTCGATCGCGTGGATGAGCGTCTCGGGCGTCGGCGGGCAGCCGGGTGCGTACACGTCGACCGGGACGATCTGGTCGACGCCTTGCACGATGGCGTAGTTGTTGAACATGCCACCCGACGAGGCGCACACGCCCATCGAGATGACCCACTTGGGCTCCATCATCTGGTCGTAGACCTGGCGGAGCACGGGCGCCATCTTCTGGCTGACCCGGCCTGCGACGATCATGATGTCGGCCTGTCGGGGACTGGCGCGGAACACCTCCATGCCGAAGCGCGAGATGTCGTAGTGCGCCCCGCCGGTGGCCATCATCTCGATGGCGCAGCAGGCGAGCCCGAACGACGCCGGCCACGACGACCGGGCACGAGCCCAGTTGACGAGGTCTTCGAGCTTGCCGGTGATGACGTTGTGCGTCAGCCCGGCCATTCCGTCGTCGAGCACATCGTTGACGATGCCCATGGCTGACCCTCCTACGCGGCCGGTTCGGTGTCGAGATCGGTTCCGTCGGGGGACGCGTCGACCAGGCGGCCCTCGGTGCCCACACGGCGAACCGTGGAACTGAGTGTGCGCTCGGGCGCCACCATGCGCGCCTCGGCGACGAGGCTGCGGTAGCGCTGGACCGGTCCCCACTCGAGGCCACCGCGGGCGACCTCGTACACGAACGTGAGGAAGAAGACCACCGAGAAGATGAACACGGCCCAGAAGCCGTAGTACCCGAGATCGCCCCGTGCGACCGCATACGGGTACACGAAGATGATCTCGATGTCGAACATGATGAACAGCATCGCCACCACGTAGAAGCTCACCGGGAAACGCTCGGGTGGCTCACGCGACGGCACGATGCCGCACTCGTACGGCGCCTCCTTGGCCGCCGACGGCCGCGAGGGAGCCAGCAGCTTCGAGGCGAGGAAGCTGAGGACACCGAAGACGATGCCGAGCGCCAGGAGAACGACGATCGGCAGGTACTGACTCATCGTCTGGCCGGTCCCATCACGCCGTGGCGACGGCCTTCGACTCGGACAGGTTCTCCTCGAGGATCTTGTCGCGGCGATGCAGCAGGTAGCACAGCGCGAGGAAGATCAGGCCCCCGCCGATGGTCAACACCACGGCCGGCTGCCGTCGGGCGCCGAGATCGCGGATCATGTAGACGTACTGACGGGGCTGGGTGTCGTCGACCACGTCGAGCGCCGGGGCGCGGCCGGGCTCCTCGCGGACCGCCTCGATGGGTGCGGCCTCGGCCAGCACGTAGTGCGGCTCGTGGAAGAACGCCACGAAGTCGAGCGACTCGTTGTTGAAGAGCAGCGGGTAGCGATCGCCACCGATGTCGAAGATGCGCTCGATCACGAACTCCTGGTTGCCGAACGCGTCCTCTTCTTCGAGGAACTCGCTGGCCGAGGTCTGGGCCTGACCGAAGGCGGGCGACGACGAATCGAGCACGATGTATCCGTCGTCGATCAGGATGTCGCCGACCGCGTCGGCCACCTCGGGCGGCGGTGTGCCGTTGTCGACGTCGGGCAGCGTGTCGATGATGCCGACCGAGCGCAATGACTCGACGTCTTGGATCACGGTCTGGCCCGTGACCGGCGCCCAGCTGGGGTCGGGCCCGCGCAGACCGATGCCGTAGATCCACCAGACGAGGCCCATCAGCATCATCCAGCCCGCCAGCGCGGTGAGCGACACGAGGAACCCGAGCCGAGCGCCCATGTTGGTGGCGAGGATCAGGTACACGCTGCCCATCAGGATGACGAACCCGATGACGACCGTGAGCAGGCCACGGAGTTCGGGTTCCCACCCGACGGCGAGGAAACTCATCGGATCACAGCCCCCGCACGTACTCGACGACCGCGCGGATCTGCTCGTCGGTCAGGATCGAGCCGAACCCCGGCATGCGACCGCTGCCCTGGCGGTTGTTGCCGTAGACCGCTCCGAACTCGGAGCCGTTCTTGATGAAGTTGACCATGTCTTCCTCGCTGTTGAACGCCGAGTTGGTGGAACCACCGGTGAGGTTCCAACCGTAGGCGCCCTGACCGGCGAGACCCGGATCGCCCCAGCTCCAGCCGAGGGTGTGGCAGCGGGCGCACGAGTAGGCGCCCGAGCCGAGCTCGAGGTTGTAGATGGCCTCGCCGACGCTGATGCCCTCTTCGGCGACCGCGAGGTCGATGGCGGCCTGGATGTCGGCGCGCTCGTCGGCAGGGAGGATGCCGGAGTCGCAGACCTGCTGACCGAAGAACTCCTCACCGTTGAGCTCCTCCTCGAGGCAGCCCTCACGCGGGATCTGGATCGACTTCATGTACTCGACGAGCGTCTCGATCTGCTGCGTGGTCATGGGGCCACCGCCGATGGTGCCCCACGCCGACATCGGCGAGAACGGACGGCCATAGTTGAGAATGAAGGTGACCTCGCTCTCGTCGAACTTGTAGAGCACCGTGTTGACCGCCGGCGCCTTCCAGTTGACGGACGTGACCTCGCCGGTCTCGGCATCGGTCACCGTGAACGGTGCCTCGCCGCCTCCGCCGGCCATGCCGCCGTGGCAGCCGGCGCAGTTGAAGCCGCCGTCGGCCGTGGACGCGAAGAGCTCTCCACCCCAGCTGGCGAACCGCTTGTCCCAGCCCTCGGTGGCACCGGCCTGACGGCTGGGTTCGAAGATCCAGTAGAGCGGGAGCCCGAGGGTGATGACGACGAGGAGCGCGACACCGAGGACCTGGACGCGCTCGAGCCGTGGACCCTCGAGGATCTCGTCGTCGTGGTACTTCTTCCGGTTGGCCGCGAGCTCCAGCTCGGAGCCGACTTCCTCACGTCCGGCGCGGTAGTTGAACGCCGCGTAGATGAGGAAGCCGACACAGATGACGACCAGCGACAAGCCGGCGATCGCCGACGTCGTGAGTCCGAGCATCAGTGAGTGCCCTCACTGGCACAGTTCGGTCCCTCGGCCTCCTGGCCCGTGGTGTTGACGCCGATGGCCGGACCGGGAACGACGACGCCGGTGTTGATGACGACGTCGCCGCCGCTCGACAGGCTGGTGGGGTGACGGTCCATGCCTCGGGGCGCGGGCCCGCCCTTCTTCTCACCGACCCGGTTGTACTGCGAGCCGTGGCACTGGCACTCGAACCACTGGCTGGTTCCGCACTCGGGGATACGGCAGCCGAGGTGCGGGCACTTCTGGCTGAGCACGACGATGCCTTCGCGCATGATCTCGAGGACGCGCTCCTCGTACACCTGCTCGGCGAGCGGCAGGGCCTCGGATGGGTACTCGGTGATCCACGAGCGAGCCTGCGGTGCGTAGAAGAAGCCGCCACCGGCCTTGATGCCGTCCTTCACGGCGTCGATCTTGCCGACGTTGATCGCGCCACCGAAGCCACCCGAGCCGCTCGGCCACAGGAAGCCCACGAAGGCGGCTGCTGCGAAGGCACCGATGCTGGCGCTCATGAGCGTGACGGTGGCGCGGTTGAAGAACTGGCGGCGCGACACGCCGACGACCTCGGGGTCCGGCGGCGTCCACTCGACGATGGCCGAGTCGTCGGCCTTGACCAGGTCGGTCCCGGGGCCGCGGGCGGCGGTTCCCTCGGCCTCGGCCTCGGCAGCCGAGCGGGTGGCACCGACGGCGGCGGCCTCGTACTCCTTCGACGCGGCGCGGCGTTCCTTGTCGCGCGCCAGGGTCTCACCGGACAGCGCGCCGGCGCCGCGCACGTCGGAGCGGCGCGCCAGGGTGAGGAACGCGACCGCGCCGAGAACGACGACGGCGGCGATGGCGATGGCGATGACTGCGGCGGTACTCATGGCGAAGTCCTTTCAGGCTCGCTGGATCAGAGCTCGAAGAAGAGACCGTCGACCCAGGGCAGAACGAAGTTGAAGCCTGGGCCCCGGAAGAACGAACCGATCATGACGAGCACGGCCCAGAACATGAGGTGCACGGTCATCAGCGAGGTCGCGAACTTGCGATCCTCGGGCTTGTTCGACGGGTTGCGGTCGAGGTACGGGGTGAGGACGAGAGCGATGAGGCCGACACCCGGGAGGGTCACGCCGGCGATCATCGGGTGGAAGTAGACGAGCAGCTCCTGCAGCCCGAGGAAGTACCACGGGGCCTTCGACGGGTTGGGCGTCTGGTTGGTGTCGGCCAACTCGAGGAGCGGGGCGTGAACGAAGATCGAGAAGATGAACGTGAACGCCGTGATGGCGAGCGCGGCCACGAACTCGGCGGCGAGCAGGTGCGGCCACGTGTGGACCTTGTCGACCGGAGTCGCCTTGACGTCCTGGATCGTGCCCGACTTGACCACGGTGAGCAGACGCTGGGTGTGACCACCCGGGCCCGCACCGATGGGAACGCCACCGCCCGCAGGGGCAGCGGCCACGACGGCGCCGACTTTCTCGGCCACGGCGACGGCGCCACCGGCCTCGGCGGCCGGAGCCTCGTCGCCGGCCTTGGCCGACTTGGCGGCCTTCGACCGCTGGAGCAGGTGCTCGGGGATCCGAGAGTCGGACGGCGACGCAGGTTCCGAGGCGGCCGCAGCCGATTCGGCCGCAGGGGCCGGCGAGGTCTCGGCCTTGTCACGGGCCGCCTTGGCCCGCTTCAGCAGATGCTCGGGGATCTCGGTCATTTCGGTGCCTCTCTCGTCATCGTCGATTCAATCGGCCGGATCACAACGGACCCGAAATTCCGCCGTCTTTCCGAACTCGCCAGAAGTGGATCGCCATGAAGATCACGATCACGAACGGCAGGAACAACACGTGCAACACGTACCATCTGAGCAGCGTCTCGGAGCCGATCTCGGCGCCACCCAGCAGGACGAAGCGGACCTCCTGGCCGAACACCGGGGTGAAGCCCATCATGTTGGTGCCGACGGTGACCGCCCAGAGCGCCAACTGGTCCCACGGCAGCAGGTAGCCGGTGAACGAGAGCAGCAGCGTGAGGGTCAGCAGGATGACGCCGATCACCCAGTTGAACTCGCGAGGCGGCTTGTAGGCGCCGTGGTAGAAGACGCGTGCCATGTGGAGGAACACGGCGAGCACCATGAGGTGTGCGCCCCATCTGTGCATGTTCCTGACCAACAGGCCGAAGGTGACCGAGGTCTGGAGCGCCTGGATGTCGTTCCACGCCGAAGTGACCTCCGGCCGGTAGAAGAACATCAGGAAGATGCCGGTGACCGTGAGCAGGATGAACAGGAAGAAGCTCAGGCCGCCGAGGCACAGCGTGTACGACACCTTCACCGCGTGACGCTTCACCTTGACCGGGTGCAGGTGGTACAGCACCGAGTTCATGATGACGTAGCTGCGGTTACGCGGGCTGTCGGTGTAGCCCTTGCGGAAGATGGACCCGGGCCGGAAGATCGAGCTCCAGGCCTGGGACCCCTGCACCGCGTCGACCGCGTCGTTGACGCGGTCCTTCACCGTGGGTGAGGGCTTGTCGTCGATGATCTTCGCCATAGCTCTTTCTCAGAGTCGCATTCCGTAGCCGTAGCCGTGGTTGTTCGTTCGCTGGTGTCCGTCGCCGGCGGCGGTCGCCTGGCCCGCCTTGCCGAGGATGATCACTCCGGTCGGGCAGCGGTCGACGCACAGCGCACACCGCGTGCAGATGTCGTCGTCGATCGTGAAGGCGAACGCGTCGGACGGGTCGATGCCCGGCTGCTCGGTGCCGATGGCGTCGCCGATCGCGTCGAGCGACACCATGTGGATGCACTTCCACGGGCAGATGTCGACGCAGCCCTCGCACGAGATGCACTCGGTCTGGTCGATGTGGATGAACTGCTTCGGCTTGACGGCCTTCGTGAGATAGTCCGCGTCGACCTCCACCAACGTGTAATCGTCGGTGTAGGGCATGAGTGGTGGGTTGGCATCGGTGGTTGCCATGGCGGTGACCGTCCCTCCTTACGCCTTCTTGACCAGGGGGCGGCCGTAGCTGGACGTCGGGAGCTCCTTCTGCTTCACGTCGCCGCGCTTCTGCCACCAGACAGCGAGGTAGATGTGCAGTCCGAAGAAGATGGCGTGCAGCACGATGACCATCGTGTCGCGCACGGCCTCGTACGTGAGGTTGAACGGGAACCAGCCGCCGGCCTCCTGCGACTGGAGGAATCCGCCCCAGCCGATGAGCGCCTTGTCACGGGACCACCCGAGGTTCTTGTCGGCGTGGTCCATCCACTGGTGCGGCATGATCCCGTACGCCAGGAAGAACACCCAGAAGATGTAGGTGGCGGCGAGCATCGCCTCACCCCACGACGCCTTCTTCCCGACCGGTCGGTACTTGCCGTAGGGGATGATGGCGAGCGAGAGCACGAACGACCCGATGAGCGACGCGAGGAACGCCTGGTTGACGCCGGGCCACTCGAGGATGTCGATGCCGATCATTCCTGCTGTCTCTCCGTTCGTGTCCTGCAGCCGGCGGAACGCCGGTGCTCGTGAAGACGGTCACGAGCCTATCCAGGGGCCGGACAGGCGACCGAAACCGCCTGGTCCGGACCGTCCGGGCGGGCGGCCGTTTCACCAGCAGATTTGAGTGTGTCAGACGGCCGGGGGGCACGCGCCACGTTGTGCACAAGTTCGAACGGGCCCGTCGATCGTCACATGACCGACCCCGAGAGGGATTCGGCATTCACCCCCCGGCCATCTATCCTCAGCGCACGTGACTGAGATCCCCGAGCATCTGCTCAAGCGGTCCCGCGAACGTCGATCCGCCATCGGCAAGGGCGGCGACGATGCCGGATCGTCCGACACCCCCGCCGACTCGGGCTCGGGCGCGGCCACTCCGGCCACGACCACACCGGCCGCTCCGGCCGCCGCTCCGGCCCCGACGGGCCCCGCTGCCCGGGCCGCCGCCCCCGAGCCCGCGGCGCCCGAGCCGCCGAAGCCCGATCCGGTCTACGTGCAGGCGGCCAAGCAGCGCCGCAAGGTCCCGTGGTGGGCCATGGCCACCCTGTCGCTGATGCCGGTGTGGGGCTTCATGTATTGGCGGGCGCTCACCGAGACCAACGAGGCGGCCGAGGGCCCCATCGGACTCGGCGCCGAGATCTACAGCAACTGCGCGAGCTGCCACGGCGGCGGCGGCGAGGGTGGCGTCGGCTACGCCTTCACCGGCGGCGAGGTCATCCTCACGTACCCCAACATCGAAGACCAGTTGCGGTACGTGTACTACGGCACCGAGCAGTACAACATCGCCGGGGTACAGGTCCCGGGTGACCCCGACCGTGAGGGCGGCGCCCACGTCACCGGCGAGCTGGGCAACATGCCCGGGTTCGCAGGACAGATCACCGACTACCAGTTGCTCGCCGTCGTGTGCCACGAGCGGTACACGCTCGGCGGCGCCGACCCGTCGAGCGAGGAGTTCGCCGAGGAGTTCGAGCAGTTCTGCTCCGAGGAGTCGCCGGTCTTCGCCGCGCTCCAGGCCGGCGAGATCTCGCTCGACATGGACAGCCTCGAGCCGTTCGTCGGCCCGAATGGCGACGAGTTCACCATCGATCCCGTCGGTTCGGCGCCCATCGAGGGCGGCGGTCCCTGACCGACTCGTCGGCGGGAACGGCCGACGTCCTCGTCGTCGGCGCCGGTCCTGCCGGCTGCGGCGCGGCGATCCGCCTCGCCCGTTCGGGGCACCGCGTCACGGTGCTCGAACGTCGAACGGGCACCACGCCCACGGTCCGCGGCGACGCTCTGATCCCGTCCGCCGTCGACGAGCTCCGTCAGGTCGGCGTCGACGCCCGCGTCGGACATCGGGTCGACGGTGTCGCCCTGTCGGCGCGGGGTCGCCGACTCGATCTCGCGTGGCCGCGGCCCGAATCGTCGGGATACGTGGTGCAGCGGGACACCCTCAACGCCGCGTTACGTGAGCGCGCCGCCGAGGCCGGTGCGACGGTGGTGCTCGGGGCGGAGGCCCAGACGCCCATCGTCGAGCGCGGGTTCGTCCGCGGGGCGCGCGCCGTCGACCGAGCGGGTCGCGTCCACGATCATCGTGGTCGGTTCGTCGTCGTCGCCGACGGAGCCGCGAGCCGCTTCGGTCGGGCGCTCGGCACCGTGCGCGAGCGGAGCTGGCCGTACGCCATCACCACGAGCACGTACTTCGAGTCACCGCGCTCCGACGTGCACCGCCTCGAGATCCACCTCGACCTGACCGACCCGCGGGGGACCCCGATGCCCGGACACGGCTGGGTCCATCCGCTGGGCGACGGTCGGGTGAACGTCGGCGTCGTCCTGCTGTCGAGCTTCCGCGACGTCCTCGGCGTCAACACGATCAAGCTCCTGCGCGAGTTCATCGACTCGGTCGCCGATGCGTGGGGGTTCGACGCAACACGACCGCTCGCCGAACCCGTGCGTCGTCGCACACCGCTCGGCGGTTCCGTCGGCCCGAAGATGGGCCCGACGTTCCTCGTCATCGGCGACGCTGCCGGTGTGGCGAACCCGTTCGACGGGCACGGAGTTCGAGCTGCGCTGCTCACCGGCCGACTGGCCGCGGAAGCGGTCGACGAAGGGTTGGGCGTCGGCACATCGGCCTCGTTGCAGCGATTCCCGGTCCGGCTGCAGGAGGTGATGGGCTCGTACCACCAGGTCGGACGACTCACGGCCCGGTTCCTCGGCCGCCCGTCCATCCTGCGGCCTGCGGTCGGAGTCGGGATGCGCAGCGAGTCGATCATGGGCGCGGCGCTCCGGATCGCGACCGGCGAGCTCCGCAGCGACCAGCCCGGTGGCGCCGAGCGCATCCTGCGCCTGGCGACGGTCCTCGCGCGCTTCGCCCCGAGTTGGTGATCCTCCAGGCGCTCGACCGCCCGCCGTCGGATCGGCCGAGCACCACCGTTCTCACGAGGAGTTCGCGCACTGACTGCGCACGGACCTGATGAGAAGGAAACTGTGTCGGAGGATCGGAACGGTCAGGTCGTGCCGACGCCGACCGATGCCGCCGACCGAACGCGTGCCCGGCGTCGGAGGACGACGGCGTAGATCGTCGTGTTGACAGCGATCAGCCCGACGAGGAGGAGCACGCCGACCGACGCGGGTGGTTCGCCCGGGTACAGGACGCCGACGACGTAGCGCTCGACGAAGCCACCGTCGTAGCCGGCCTGCCCGGCACGGCGTCGCAGCGCGTTCTCGAGCGGTGTGAGCGGGCACGTGAACCCGGCGACGAGGATGACGACGCCGTACGCCGCGGCCGCGAGATGAACGCGCACGACGCGTCGCCACCTCCACGCGAGGAGTCCGCCCGCCACGACGAACACGACGAACGCGAGGTGGACGACGAGCACCGAGTCGGCTGCGATGCGCCACGCCATCGCATCACCGTAGATCGGCTCCCGTCGTCGTTGCCGAGCGACACGCCACCGGTCAGCCGAACGCGCGAGGTCGGGTGTGGATGGGCCGCGCCGACCTCACGCGAACGACGTCGAGGTGGTCAGCGGATGAGGCGGCGGGCGCGGTCGGCGACGCGACCCGGGCGCGGGATGCGCAGCGTGATCACCGAGAGGGCGAGGATCACCGGGTAGATCTCGAGTCGGCCGAGGAGCATCTGCACCATGGCGATCGCCCGTCCCAGGGACGGGATGGCGGTGAAGTCTCCGGTGTGATCGAGTGCGCCGAGGCCCGGACCGACGTTGCCGAGCGAGGTCGCCGACGCGGAGAAGGCGGTGATGAGGTCGGGTCCGGTCGCAGCGATGAGGAACGACCCGCCGCCGAAGATCACGAGCGTCAGCAGCAGGAACCCGACGACCTTGCCCGCGACGTCGTCGGTGATCACGACGTTGCCGACCCGCACCGGGCGCACGAGCTTCGGGTGGAGATGCTTCAGCGCTTCACGGTGCGCGTAACTCGACACGGCCATGACGCGCAGCAGCTTCACGCCGCCCGCCGTCGAGCCGGCCATCGCGCCGATCGGCAGCATGATCAGCAGGAGCGACTGGGCGGTCTGGCTCCAGTTGCCGTACTCGTCGGTGACGTACCCGGTGGTCGTCAC
>JBCCTP010000026.1:0-19739 GCA_039198505.1 Actinomycetota bacterium
ACAAGGCGGGCGACACCATCGCCTCCATGGTCGAGCTGGCGCTCGCCGGCGACTTCGTGCCGTTCGCCGTCAACGTCAACGCGGCAGAGGCCAACGAGACCATCCGTCCGTTCCTGCCGCTCGCCGAACGACTCGGTTCGCTGTTCGAATCGCTGGTCGGCGGCGCTCCCGACGTGCTCGAGGTGTGCATCGAGGGCGACATCGCCGGGTACGACACGCGGATCCTCGAGCTCGCCGTGCTCAAGGGCTTCTTCTCGCAGATCTCGGCCGACCCGGTCACCTACGTGAACGCACCGCAGCTCGCCAAGGACGCGGGCATGGACGTGCGCGACGTCAACTGCGCCACGTCGGCCGACTTCGTCAACCTCGTGACCATCCGCGGTGCCGGGCACTCGATCTCGGGGACGTTGTCGGGGCCGAAGGCGAGCCAGCGGGTCGTCAACATCGACGGCGTCCCGTTCGACGTGCCGCCGGTCGACCACATGGTCGTGATCACCAACGACGACCGTCCCGGCGTCATCGGCACGGTCGGCACGCTGCTCGGCGAGGCGGGGGTCAACATCGCGGACATGGACGTGAGCCGCGTCGCCGAGGCCGACACCGCGGTGATGCTCATCGCGCCCTCCGCTCCGGTCCCCGCCGAGACCCTCGCCGCCGTCGAGGCCGCCCCCGGCATCCTCAGTGTGACCACCCTCTCCGCCTGACCTGTTCCGTCGACCCCGGGGCTCGACGGAACAGTCGCCGTCAGGTGACCGTGAGTGCGGCAGCCGTGCGTTCGGCCTCGGCGCGGGCGGCGTCGGCGAAGTCGGTGCCCGACGACGCGTAGAGGATCGCCCGCGACGAGTTGACGACGAGGCCGCGCCCGTCGGCTGCGGCGCCGTGTTCGACCACGGTGGCCGCATCGCCGCCCTGCGCACCGACGCCCGGCACGAGCAGCGGCAGGTTCCCGACGATCGAACGCACGTCGGCGAGCTCGGTCGGGTACGTCGCCCCGACGACGAGGCCGAGGTCACCCATCGCCGACCACTCGTCGGCCGCACGGTGGGCCACGTGTTGGTAGAGCGGCCGGCCGTCGGCCACGAGGCTCTGCAGGTCGTCGCCGCCCGGGTTGCTGGTGCGGCACAGCAGGATCACGCCGCCGCCGTCGGGGTTGTGCCGCGTGTCGAAGAACGGCTCGATCGAGTCGCCGCCGAGGTACGGGTTGACCGTGACGGCGTGTGCGCCGTACCGGCCGAAGGCCTCACCGGCGTACTGGGCGGCGGTGGAGCCGATGTCGCCCCGCTTGGCGTCGAGGATCAGCGTGACGTCGGGATACGTCTCGCGGACGTACGAGCAGATCCGCTCGAGAGCGGCCTCGGCGCGCTGTGAAGCGAAGTAGGCGATCTGCGGCTTGAACGCGCACACCAGATCGGCGGTGGCGTCGACGATCGCACGGCAGAAACGCTCGGTCGCGTCGGGCAGTCCGTCGATGCCGTCCGGGTAGCGAGCGGGGTCGGGGTCGAGCCCGACGCACAACATCGAGCCGCTCGCCTTCCACGACCGGTCGAGTTGATCGTGGAACCCCATCGGACGGCGAGCGTACTCGCCGACCCGATCAGAGCCCGGTGAGGTTCATCGCCTGCGGGCCCTGGTTCGGGGTGTTGGTGCAGGTCCACTCGCCGCCCGGCGCCTGACCCCAGAGCAGGTCGAGGCACCGTCCGAGCGCCTGCTGGCCGTAGGCGTTCGGATGAACGCTCTCCTGGATGTCGCCCTGCAGGATCCCGGTGCCGACCCAGCGCGTCCACTCGGACGTCGCCGGGTTGGGTCCGTCCCGCCGTCCAGGTCGGTTGGCCGTGACCGAGCAGTTCTCGTTGCCCTGGAACGCATCGCGTTGATCGAGGAACTCGGCGCCGTTCGCAGCGGCGACCGACCGGAGGTTGTCGGCGATCTGATCGACGAGCGAGTCGCGCGCCCACGTGGCGTCGGCGTCCCAGAACGGACACCCTCCCGTGTCGAGCCGAGACCAGCCCGACTCGGAGAAGCGGATCTCGGATCCTCGGGGGATGGGGGAGGGGTACGACACGACGACGAGCCGGTAGTCGGCGTCGGTGTATCCGGCTCCGGCCATCGACGATCGGATCGCGTCGATCGACGCCTCGACGCCGGCCATCGCTGCGGGCATCCGGGCGTCGACCTGTGGCTGCACGTCGTCGTTGCAGAAGTTGGGTGCCCACGACGGCGACGTCGACCACGAGATCGTGCACTGGATGATGATGTCCTGGAAGCCGAGATCGTTGCCGCCGATCGACAGGACGACCATTTCGACGTCGTGGGAGGCGGCGACACCGGCGAGCTGATCCGCCTGTGGCGCCTCTCCGTTCCGCGGTGTGTCGACGATGTTCTCGGTGGCGGCGCCGGAGCAGGCGAGGTTGATCTTGGTCTGGACCGGAATCGAGTTCGACAGGATCGGGGCGACGTCGCTGCGGTGGCAGCCGTTCGACGCGGTGGCGCCGTAGACGGCCTCGACGTCGTAGCGCCATCCGAACCATCCACTGCGTCGATACGCGCGATCGGTCCCGCGCCGCGACGCCCAGGCGCTGTTCGCGTTGCCGGCCCACCGTCCTGCTTCGCCGGAGATGAAGCTGTCGCCGAGCGACACGATGGCGGTGGGTCCGCTCCCGGGTGACGCCGCCACGGGCGTCGAGCCGTCTATGACGATCGGGATCGAGACGGCGGCGAGCGCCGCCAGGGCGGCGATGGCGATCCTCTTCGACATGGCGAGCAACCTAGGTGGTGACCGGGGTCACGTCGACCGAATTGTGGCGCGGGACCCGCTCACCACGAGCCGGTGCCGGGTTCGCCCTTGTAGGGCCCGACGATCTCGTCGGTGACCCATCCGCCGTAGAAGCCTCCCGCCTGCGGGCGGACCACCTCGTCGTCGATGCGGCACTCGATCTTGGCGGGGTAGAACGCGAGGTACCCGGCGATCGAGAGGAACTCCGGGAACGGCTCGGGGTAGTCCCAGCCGATCGGCTCACCGGGCTGATCGCGCAGCGCCCAGTAGCGGGCGCGGCCCTTCCACTCGCACATCGACGCTCCGGGTGCGACGACGAGTCGATCGGTCCGGACGTCGTCGGCGGGGACGTACACGGTGGGCGGACTGGCGGTCTCGAGGATCCGCACCGCTCGGATGGTGTCGGCCAGCGGATCGCTCGGCTCGCCGATCACCACGCGGCGGGAGTCGTCGACGATCGCCGGCGGGCGCGGATAGTCCCACACCGACTCCTGGCCGGGACCCGGCTCGACCGCGCCGTCGGGCCGGCGGGCGCCCGTGTTGGCCCACTTCCCGCGGGCCGCGACGACGTCGGGCGTCGGTTCGCTCACTCGACCGTGATCGCAGCGGTCGGGCAGAGGTCAGCGGCCTCGTTGACCATGTCGGCCAGATCGGGGCCGGGCTCCTCCTGGAGGATGTAGAGGAACCCGTCGCTGCGGACCTCGAACACCTCGGGGCACACCTGCATGCACGCGCCGGTCGAGGCACACAGATCGAAATCGACGGTCACCTTCATCGGATCTCCCCTCTCAGGACTTCGATCGACGGTAGCCGTCGGCCTCGGCCGCGTCGGAGTCCACGTAGCACCGCTCGGCCTTGGTGCGTTCGTAGAACCGGCCCTCGGGGACGTGGTAGATCCCGGAGTTGTCGTTCGCCTTGATGGGGTGGCTGATCGGACATGCCCCGTCGTCGTCGGGCTCGACCCACGCCGCCCCCGTCGACGGCTCGGACGCGGCATCGGCAGCGGCAGCGTCGCCCGGCGCGTCGTCCGGCTCGATGTCGGGATCGCTGATCGATGCGAACCCGCGGACCTCGGTGTCGGGTGCGGTCTCCGGCGTGGCGTCCGACACGGACTCCGGCGCAGGCGTCGGGTCGGGCGTCGCGCTGGTCCCGGGTTCGAGCGGCGGCCACTCGGCGGGACCCGGTGCGGCCGGCGTGGTGCGATCGCGCCAGTACGACCAGGCCGCGCCACCGACGGCTCCGATGAGCAGCAACCAGAGCGATCGGCGGAGCGCGGTGGCGAGGGCGTTCATCGGGGCGAGCGTACCCACCGCCGGTCGGTGGGTGGTCGACCGCCCACGGTGCCCGGCCCGGGAGTCGGTTCAGATCCCGCTCAGCTGGTGGTCGTCTGCCGTTCGAACGCGGCGAGCACGGCGCGCAGTGACGCCGTGGTGATGTTCGAGCTGCGGCCGACGCCCCAGCGGATGTCGCCGCCGCTGCGCACGGTCTCGAGGTAGGCGACCGCCGTGGTGTCGGCGCCCTGGCCGATGGCGTGTTCGGCGTAGTCGAGCACGTCGAACTCGCCGCCGACCCGGTCACCGAAGGCCTCGATGAGCGCCTCGACGAACGCCTCGACGGGGCCTTCGCCTTCGCCGCGGATCGAGTGCGCCTCGCCGTCGACGTCGAGCTGGGCCTGGATCGTGGTCCGTCCCGAGTCCTCCGTCGACGACGTGTTGAGCTCGTGTGAGCGCAACACGAACGTCGGCGTCTCGGGCAGGTACTCGGCCTGGAACCGATCCCACATCACGCCGGGTGTGATCTCGGTGCCGGAGTCCTCGGTGACGTTCTGGATCGTCTTCGAGAACTCGATCTGCAGTCGGCGCGGCAGATCGAAGCCGTGCTCGGTTTTCATCACGTAGGCGACACCACCCTTGCCCGACTGGCTGTTGACGCGGATGACCGCCTCGTACGACCGGCCGACGTGCTTCGGGTCGATCGGCAGGTAGGGCACCGCGAACATCTCGTACTCGCCGGTCTGCGGGTCACGCTTCGCATCGAGGGCGTCGATGCCCTTCTTGATGGCGTCCTGGTGCGAGCCCGAGAAGGCCGTGTACACGAGGTCTCCCACGTAGGGATGACGCGGTCCGACCGGCAGCCGGTTGCAGTACTCGGCGACGCGGCGCAGCTTGTCGATGTCGCTGATGTCGAGCTCGGGGTCGACGCCGTTCATGAAGAGATTCATCGCGAGGTTGACCACGTCGACGTTGCCCGTGCGCTCGCCGTTGCCGAAGAGTGTTCCCTCGACGCGGTCGGCGCCCGCCATGACGCCGAACTCGGCGGCCGCCACGCCGCAGCCGCGGTCGTTGTGCGGGTGGAGCGACACGATGACCGAGTCGCGGTCCTTGATCGTGCGGCCGAACCACTCGATCACGTCGCCGTACACGTTGGGGGAGTAGCACTCGACCGTTGCCGGCAGATTGAGGATGATGCGCTCGTCGGGTGTCGGTGCCACGACGTCCATCACCGCCTCGCACACCTCGATCGCGTACGCGGGCTCGGTGAGCGTGAAGCTTTCGGGGCTGTACTCGTAGCGGATCTCGGTGCGGGTGCCGTCGGCCCGATCGGGCATCGCCAGCTCGGCGGTCTTGCACATCTTGGCGCCCTCGATGGCGATGGACTTGATGCCCTCCTGGTCGAGGTCGAACACCACCTCACGCTGGAGCGGGTTCGTGGAGTTGTAGAAGTGCACGATCGCCCGCGGCGCTCCGACCAGTCCCTCGTACGTGCGCTCGATCAGCTCGGGGCGACACTGCACCAGCACCTGGATCCACACGTCGTCGGGGATCAGGTCCTCCTCGATGAGCTGGCGGAGGAAGTCGAAGTCGGGCTGGCTCGCCGACGGGAAGCCGATTTCGATCTCCTTGAATCCCATCGCCACGAGCTCGGTGAACATGTGGAGCTTGCGGGCGGGATCCATCGGGTCGATCAGCGCCTGGTTGCCGTCGCGGAGGTCGACCGAGCACCACGTCGGGGCGCGGTCGATCACGACGTTCGGCCACGTGCGGTCCTCGAGCACGATCGGCACGAACGGCGCGTACTTCTCGAACGGCATGGTGCGGGGGGTGGCGGGTTGCGGTGGCATGAGGGTCTCCATGGGAGTGGGTGACGGCGATCGTCGGGAAGGACAGTCGGCAGCGGGCCGGAAAACGAAAGAAGCCTCCGTCCCGGTGGGGCGGAGGCTGCGGGCGAGCGCGGGTATGTGACGCTCGCCCTACGTAAGGAGGAGCAGTCCGGCGCGCATCGGGGCGGGACGCTATCACGAGGTTCCGCCCGTGCGCCAGCGTGAACGGTACGCTGGCCCTCCACATGACGAGCGAACAGGCGCGACGGGGGTCCCGTCGCCGGCGCAGGTCGCGCCGACCCTCCGGTTCGGGTGATGACGGAGACGCCGATCGCGGCCACGTCAACACGTCGAATCTCACCACGACCAACATCCTCCCTCCCGTCGATCCGCCGACCGGCTTCGCCGATCTCGGCGTGCCCGAGCGCATCGACGTCGGGCTCGCCGCCTGCGGTTTCGCCCAGCCGTTCAACATCCAGACCGAAGCGATCCCCGTCGCCATGGGCGGCGACGACGTGTGCGGCCGAGCGAAGACCGGGTCCGGCAAGACCCTGGCTTTCGGCGTCCCCATGCTGGCCCGCATCACCGATTCGGCCGAACCGAGCCGTCCGCTCGGACTGGTGCTCGTTCCCACGCGCGAGCTGGCGGTGCAGGTCGCCGAGGTGCTGCAGCCGGTCGCCGAGCATGCCGGCATGACCGTCCTCCCGGTGTACGGCGGTGCGTCTCGGCATCACCAGATCGATGAGCTGGCGAAGGGCGTCGAGATCGTGATCGCCACGCCGTTGCGGCTGATCGATCTCATCAAGTCGGGTGAGGTGACGCTCGACGCGTGCGAGATCGTCACGCTCGACGAGGCCGACCGCATGGCCGACGACGGCTTCACGCCGCAGGTCGAGTGGATCCTCCGTCACTGCACGGCGCGCACCCAGACGATGCTGTTCTCGGCCACGCTCGACGGCGACGTCGGCCACCTCATCCGGGCGTACATGACCGACCCGAAGACGGTGGCCATCGAAGAGGCCACCGACACGGTCGGCACGATGCATCACCTCTTCCTCGCGATCCACCACATGGATCGCGACAAGGTGATCGGATCGATCTCGCGAGGGATCCCGAAGATCGTCGTGTTCTGCCAGACGAAGCGCACGTGTGACCGGGCGACCGACAAGTTGCAGGACCTCGGCATCGACGCCCAGGCACTCCACGGCGACATGCAGCAGAAGTCACGCGAGCGCACGCTGCGGAGCTTCGCCGAGGGCAAGCTCCAGGTGCTGGTCGCCACCGACGTGGCGGCCCGCGGCATCGACGTCGACGACATCGGGGCGGTCATCCACTACGAGCCGGCCGGCGACGTGAAGGACTACCTCCACCGTTCGGGACGCACGGCGCGCGCCGGCCGTGACGGCTGGGCCATCACGCTCGCCGAGTACAACCAGCACACGCAGGTCCGCATCCTGCAGCGGATGATGCGGATGGAGCCGACCAAGCCCGTCGAGGTGTTCTCGAACGACCAACGTCTGCTCGATCTGCACTCGTTCGGCGAGGACGTCCGTCACGCCGACTGAGGATTCTCGGAAATCAAGTAATCAAGTAATCGAATCCGCGGATACGGTGCGGTCATGACCGATACCACCGACTCCGCCATCGACTCCTGGTTTCGCGGGCGCCTGCCCGAGGACTGGACGTCCCTGTCCGCCCCCACGATCGTGATCGACCGTGACGAGATCACGATCACCGTCGCCGTCGCGCCGCCCGAGCTCGCCGACGACGCGTCCGAGGCCGACCGCGCCGAAGCGATCGACGGCCGGATCACCGGCTTCCGCGAGGACACCCGCGACCGCCGCGTGTCGATCGCCCGCGACGCCGAACACCGCTTCGAGCGCAAGGTCTCGTGGGCCGTCACCGTGGGCGATCGAACGGAGCTCTTCACCCACGTCGCGGCGCCGGCCATGACGCGGCTGCGCCAGCCCGAGCGCCAGGTCCTCGACACGCTCGTGGCCGCCAACGTCGCCCGCTCACGCGCCGACGCGCTCGCGTGGTGCGTTCGTCTGGTCGGCCGCAACCTCGACGAGTGGCTCGGCGAGCTGCGCGACGCGATGGCCGCGGTCGACGACGTCCGCGCCAAGGGCCCTGACGCCGCCTGACGGCTGACGCGTGACCTAGGGCGCCAGAGGCAGCACCTCGCTGGCCAGCAGTTGCATGGCGGCCCGCCGACCTTGTGGCGTGGTGTTGAGGTTCACGCCGTCGAAGGGCACGGACGCAACTCGACCCGCGGCGACCGATTCGAGGCCCTGGGCCAGCGGATCGTTCACGAAGTCGCTGCATGCCTGCACCGATTCCTCGTTGTAGGTCATGCACACGAGGATGTCGCCCGAAACCAGATCGATCTGTTCCGGGCTCAAGAGGAGCTCGTCGCCGTTCTCGGGGAACTCCAGGTCGTCGTACCCCGGTGGCAATGCCAGCCCGAGCTCGTTGTAGAGGAAGTCGGCGGCCCACCAGTCCTCGCCGTAGAGGGCGATCTGCCCGTCGGGGAAGAACAGGAAGAAGCTCACGGTCGCATCGGTTCGGGTGGCTTCCAGCTCGCCGCGGAATTGGTCGACCTCCTGCGCGAGCTCGTCGAGGATCTCTTCGTAGCGGTCCATCCGACCGAGTGCCTCCGCGAGTGGACGGCCACGACTCTCGAGCGTGTCCCCCGCGTGAGTGACGACTGGCGCGATCTCGCTGAGCGTGTCGTAGACGGCATCCCGTCCAGGAACGCCCGTGTGGATGATGAGGTCCGGCTCGAGCGATGCGATCTCCTCGTAGTTGTACTCAGCGGTCGTCTCGAAGTACACGACACTGTCCGGGAGCGGATCGCCCTGCCAGTCCGCATCACCCCATTGGCCTCCGTTGGCGAAACCGGTGTAGCCCATCGGCGTCACTCCCAACGCCGTGACCCACGCCATCTCCCACCGGACGTCGGTGAGGAAGACCCGCTCGGGCACGGCCTCGATGGTGGTCTCCCCGGCGGGGTGCGTCACGGTCAACGGGAACGGATCGTCGCTCACCTCGGAACTTCCCTCGTCGGTCGCGCCGTCGTCGTCCGATCCCGACTGCTCGTCATCGGTCGACTCCTCACTGCTGGCCGATGCGGAACTGCTCGCCGACGCGGACTCCGACGCCTCGGACTCGACGGACGCCGACGCTGCGTCGTCATCGGAGTCGCTCCCACAGGCGGCGGAGAGGAGGAGGAGACCGGCGCCGGCGAGGGCGGCGGTCCGGGTCGGTAAGGCGGTCATATCGAGTGCACGTAGGTTCACCTGACGAGTATCTCCATCGACATCGCGCATCAGCGGCCACTCCGCTCGCAGAGACTGTCCGATGTGGCGGTCGGACCAGGTGAAGCGCGAGGGCGGAAGGCCCGTGGCGGCTCGGAACGCGCGGGAGAACGCCGTCGAGGAGCGGTATCCGCATTCCTTCGCGACGGCGTCGACCGTCTGACCGGCCGCGAGTGACGCCATCGCCACGCTGAGTCGCACCTCGGTCCTCCAGTGGGCGAATGCGATCCCGGTCTCGACGACGAATCGCCGACGGAAGCTCCGCGGGGTGTACCCGGCTCTCCTCGCCCACTCGGAGACATCGGACTCGTCGCCCGGATCGTCGAGAAGAGACAACGCGACGTCGCGCAGGACGGGTGTCGCAGGGAGCGGGATGTCGACGCGAGCCCGGCCGTGCGCCAGCGCGACCTGATCGACCACGGCGGACACGACGCTCGACGCCCACGGCCGCTCGACATGAGCGGGCAGCCACTCCAGCAGCGATGTCACACCCGGCTCGAGGACGAGGTGGTGGGCCGAGTAGGCCCATCTCGCCGGACACGAGCCGGCCCGGAATCGTGCCGCGCCCACCGGTGACGCTCCGTGAACGGTGAGTGGCATCCCGGCCGGAACCCAGGCCGCGTCCGGAGGCCGAAGTGCGTACGTTCGACGCCCGGCCGACACGTAGGCGACGGACGGAGTGAGCGGCCAGACGAGTCGATGGTGGAGGGGATCCCCGCCCGGGACCGAGCCCTCGAACTCTCGAGGTCGGCGACGTCGGGAGGGCCCGAGCCCCGCCAGCTCGACGCCCTCATCGGTTACCAATGGCCACGTCATCCGTGGAGTATGACGCCCGATGCAAACCGGGGCCGAGGAGCCGCCGGTTCCGCTGGCAGACTCGCCCGATGTTCGTCGAGCCGCCCGTCGTCGCGCGCGGGTTGGTGAAGCGGTTCGGCGACTTCACGGCGGTCGACGGCATCGACATCGAGATCCCCGCTGGAGAAGCGTTCGGCTTTCTCGGGCCCAACGGCGCGGGGAAGACGTCGACGATGCGGATGATCGGCTGCGTCTCGCCGGTCACCGAGGGCGAACTCCGCATCCTCGGCCGCGATCCGCGACATGACGGGCGGCAGATCCGACGGCGGATGGGCGTGGTCCCGCAGCTCGACCAGCTCGACAACGAACTGACGGTCGAGGAGAACCTGGTCATCTACGCGCGGTACTTCGACATGAGCCGCGCCGAGGCACGCCGGAAGGCGGCCGAGCTGCTCGAGTTCGTGCAGCTCACCGAGAAGGCACCCAGCAAGGTCGACCCGCTCTCGGGAGGTCAGAAGCGGCGGGTGTCGATCGCCCGATCGCTGGTGAACGATCCCGACCTGCTCCTGCTCGACGAACCGACGACCGGCCTCGACCCGCAAGCTCGCCACGTTCTGTGGGACAAGCTGTACCAGCTCAAGGAGCGCGGCGCGACCCAGGTGATCACCACGCATTTCATGGACGAGGCCGAGCAGCTGTGCGATCGACTCGTCGTGATGGACGGTGGTCGCATCGTCGCCGAGGGGTCACCGCGCGGGCTGATCGCCGAGCACGTTCGTCGAGAGGTGGTCGAGGTCCGGTTCGGGTACGGGCGCAACGAGGAGCGACTCACCGACCTCGCCGGGATCGGCGGTCGGACCGAGGTGCTGCCCGATCGGCTCTTGATCTACGACGACGACGGCGACGCGGCGCTGTCCGAGATCCATCGACGCGAGATCGTGCCCGAGTCCGCCCTGGTCCGACGAGCGAGCCTCGAGGACGTGTTCCTCCGGCTGACCGGTCGAACGCTGGTCGACTGAGCGGCGGCCATCGTGATCGATCTCGCTCCCGCGCTGCACGTCAACGGTCGCAGCAACGCGTTCTTCCGCCGCATCTGGAAGGGCGTGCTGATCGGGTCGATCCTCCAGCCGCTGCTGTACCTGCTGGGCGTGGGGATCGGAGTCGGATCGCTCGTCGATCAGGGCGATCAGGCCGCCACGTTGCTCGACGGCGCGTCGTACCTCGCCTTCTACGCGACGGCGCTCATCGCCACGTCGCCGATGTTCGTCGTGGGTCAGGACGCCCTGTGGCCGATCCTCGACGGGTTCCTCTGGTCGAACGCGTACCGCGCGATGGTCACCACCCCGCTGCGTCCGGTCGACGTGGTCCTGGGAACGGCGATCCACTGGTGCCTGCGGGGCGTGATCGCGGCCGGCGGCGTCGCAGCCGTCCTGCTGCTGTTCGACGACACACGATCGCCCGGACTCGTCCTCGCGACGGGAGTCGGCGTCCTGGTCGGTCTCGCCTTCGGGCTCCCGCTGGCCGCATGGACCGCCACGCGCGAGGGCGACGCGTCGTTCCCGGCGATCCTCCGGTTCGGGATCATCCCGATGTTCCTCTTCGCCGGCGTCTTCTACCCGGTCGAGCAGCTGCCTGACTGGCTCGAGCCGGTCGCCTGGATCACGCCGCTGTTCCACGGCGTCGAGCTGTGCCGAGGCGCGGTCATCGGCGGTCTCGGCGCCGGTCGTGCATTGGTGCACCTCGGCGTCCTGCTCGCCTTCGTCGTCGGCGGGTTCGTCGCCGCCACGATCACCTACGGGAAGCGGCTCCACTCGTGAGCGTGATGACCAACCCGGCTGCCGAGACGCGGATCGTGCCCGCCGTGGTGTTCGACGTGCGACGTCCCCAGCGGATGATCGAGCGCAGTGTCATGGTGTACCGGCGCACCTGGCTCGTGATCGTGACCGGCTTCGTCGAGCCGCTCTTCTTCCTGCTGTCGATCCGGATCGGCCTGGCCGAGCTCGTCGGCGACGTCGAGACCGGCGGGCGGCTGGTGGCCTACGACCAGTTCGTGGCGCCCGGGCTCATGGCGTCGGCCGCGATGAACGGCGCGGTGTTCGACTCGACGATGAACATCTTCTACAAGATCAAGCACGCCAAGACCTACGACGCCGTGCTCTCGACCCCGATGTCGGCGGGCGACGTGGCGCTCGGTGAGATCACCTTCGCCGTGATCCGGGCGGCGCTCTACGCCGTGGCGTTCATGCTCACGATGTGGGCGCTCGGCATGGTCGAGTCGCCGTGGATCGTGATGGGGGTTCCGGCGTGTGTGCTGATCGGATACGCGTTCGCGTCGATCGGCATGGCGGTCACCACCTACATGCGGTCGTGGGCCGACTTCGAGTACGTGCCGGCGGCGACGCTGCCGCTCTTCCTCTTCTCGGCCACCTTCTACCCGCTCAGCCAGTACGGCGACTGGGCCTGGGTCGTGCAGCTGAGCCCGCTGTACCACGGTGTCGAACTGGTGCGGGCGGCGAACCTCGGTGAGTGGGACTCGTCGATCTTCGCCCACGTCGGGGTGCTCGTCGCCTTGACGCTGGTGGGCATGACGATCGCCGCCCGACGGGTCGAACGACTTCTGCTGACCTGACGTCGGTCAGTCCGGCGACACCAGTGCGTCGAGCTCGGCGAGCGAGCTGCCCAACCCGGCACCCGCCTGTTCCCGCAGGGTGTCCGGGTCCTCCGGTTCGGCGAGCTCGACCCGCATCGTCATCTCGGTGAGCCCGTCAGCGATCGCACGGAAGTCGAGCGTCTGTCGGCTGCCGGGGCCGGAGGGTTCGCCGGGCCCCATCACGAACCATTCGTCGGCACCGAGGTGATGCGGTCGATCGACGGCCGTGTAGGTGCCGAACCACGACATCTCGCCGAACTCCGGGACGGTCATCACGTAGCGGTACGCGCCGCCGACGACCGCGTCGGATTCGCAGATCGTCATCTCCGACCCCGGAGGTGCACCGGCCGGGAACCACACGCGGAGGTCGGCGGGTTCGGTGAACGCCCGGAACACGCGCTCGGGCGAGGCGCCGAACACGCGGACGAAGCGATACCACGAGCCGTCGTCGGCGATCTCGAGGTCGGCCGAGGCGCGCCGGGCGTCGAGGGTGGAGGGACGTGGCGGGACGGGATTGCTCATGACGGGGACTCCTCGGGTGAGGTCGGCGCGGGGTGGGACGTGACCAGCGTGTCGAGTGCGTCGAACCGGTTCTGCCACGTGTCCTCGAACGAGGCGAACCAGTCGTGCGCCGCCCGCAGGCCGCGTCCGTCGAGTCGGTAGCGGCGATGTCGACCGTCCGCATGAGCGGTCACGAGGTGGGCGCCGGCGAGCGCCTTCAGGTGCTTGGAGACCTGTGGCTGGCGGAGGCCGGACGCGTCGACGAGTTCGGACACCGTCGCCTCGTGTCGCTGTCGGAGGGCATGCAGAAGCCGGCGCCGATTCGGCTCGGCGAGGACGTCGAGGGTCCGCTCGGCATCGATCGTCTCGGTCACGATGTCGAGACTATGTATTCCTCATGAGGAATACAAGACGGCCTGAGTCCTGACCTGACGCGTACGATCGCCGTCGTGGCGCATCCGGTGATGTTCGACGAGGACGATCCGTTCCTCGGACGGGTCCGTGAGATCGTCGCCGAGTTGCCGGGGACCGACGAGAAGGTCTCACACGGCCGGCCGGCGTTCTTCACGAAGAAGGTGCTGGCCATCTACGGGGGATCCCTCAAGGTCGACGGCGAGTGGGTGCAGCACCCGCAGTCGATCCTCGTGCTACCCGATCCCGACGAGCGTCAGGCGCTGCTCGACGACGATCGGGTCTACCTGCCGGCGTACTGGTCGCCGTCCGGTTGGATCGGAGTCGACCTCGACGACTCGACCGAATGGGCCGAGATCGCCGAGCTGCTCGACGCCTCGTTCCGGCTGACTGCGTCGCCGAAGCTCGTCGCCGAGCTCGACGCCGCGGGCTGACTCCGACCGACGACCGCGTCAGGCCGTCGGCACCCGATCGCGAGCGCCGTCGAAGCGGAACTGCTTGACCAGGTGATCGAGCTGGGAGGCGCGGTCGGACAGCCGAGCCGACGCCTCGGAGACGCCCGACGCGGAGTCGGCGGCCTCGGAGCACAGCGCCTCGATCTGGGACACGCTCGCGGCGACCTCGCCACTGGCGGCGGCCTGCTGATCGGTCATCTGGGCCATCGCCTCGGTCATGTCGAGCACGCTGGCCGACTCCGACACGATTCCTTCGAGCGTCGAACCGGCGTTCGACACCAACTCGACGCCCGTTTCCACGCCGTCGTTCGATGCCTGCATGCGGTCTCCCGCAGCTTGCGTGCCGTCCTGGATCTCGCGGATCGAGTCGGCGACCTCCTGCGTGGCCTGCGTCGTGCGCTCGGCCAGCTGGCGGACCTCTTCGGCGACGACGGCGAATCCACGTCCGTGTTCGCCGGCTCGGGCGGCCTCGATGGTGGCGTTGAGTGCGAGCATGTTCGTCTGCTCGGCGATGTCGTTGATCACCGCGATGACACTCTCGATGTTCTGACCCTTGGCGCCGAGGTCCTCGACCTGCACGCCCGACTCGCGGACGTGCTGCGCGATGGACTCCATCTGCTGAACGACCCGACGGACGACGTCGCCGCCCTCCTTCGCGTTCGACTCGCTGCGGCGGGAGGCCTCGGCCGCCTGTGAGCCGCTGTCGGCGATCTGGCCGATCGACACCGACATCTGCTCGACCGCTGCGGACACCTGCATCGTCTGGTCGAGCTGGCGCTGGATCCCGCCGGAGATGGCCTCGGCGCGCTCGGCGACCTCGTTCGACGAGGCGTTGACCTCGTGGGAGGCCTCGGCGACGCTGCCCACCGTCTCGGCGAGCTTCTCGAGGACCCGGTTGCAGGCCACGGCGACCTGGCCGAACTCGTCACCCGTGTCTTCGTCGAGGCGCACGGTCAGATCGGTGGTCTCGTCGTCGGCGGTCACCGCCGACATCCCCTCGTCGATCGCGGTGATCCGTCGGACGATGAGCCGGACGATCAGGTAGGCGGCGACCCCGCCGATGGCGATCGCCACGGCGGCGAGCGCGATGACCAGGATCGTGAACGACCCGGCGATGCCGGTGACTTGATCGCCGAGCGCCTGGTTCTTCTCTTCCTGGAGATCGATGTACACGTTGATGGCGCCGAGCCAGTCGGTGAACAGTGGACGGCTCGCGTCGAGAGCGGCCTGGAACTCGGCGTCGATCTCGCCGGCGGCGGACTTGGCGATCATGGTCTCGACGAGCGGGTTGGTCGCCGCCTCGATCTCGTTGATGCGGGCGTACGGCGCCTCCTCGTCGGGATCGGGGTGCGCAGCCTTCAGTTCGTCGAGTGCGACGCGGGCGGTGTCGTAGTCGGCCTCGAGACCGCGGATCTCGTCGATGCTCCGGTTGATGTCCTCGGGCGACTCGAAGAGCGCGAGGTCGCGCACGAGGATCGAACGGTCGTGGACGCTGCCGCGGAAGTTGATCGCCTGGCGCTGCTTGACGCTGTTGACCTGGTTGATCTCGTCGAGCGCGGTTCGCATCGTGTTGACGCGGAGCGCGGCGATCGCGAGCGAGCTGATGAGCAGCAGCAGGAGCAGTCCGAGGGTTCCGAGGAGGCGGAAGCGAATGCTGCTGGTCTGGAAGCGGTCCATGGGAGACGTCCTCGTGGAGGGGGATCGGGGGATCCCGATGTGATGACGGGGGCGTCTCGTGGATCGGTTCGTCTGGGGATCGTCTTGAGTTGATTCGATGTCTACTTCTGGACGTATGTGTTCGATCGTTGACGACTGCGATGTTCAGCCGCCGACCCGACCCTGTTCGAGATGACTCCCCATCCTCACGAACATCCCGTTGCGGTCACCGTGGACCTCACCGGCCTGGTCGACGACGAGCGTGTGTCCGAGGACGTAGCTCGACTCGTCGGAGGCGAGGTACACCGCAGCGTCGGCGATCTCGTCGGGCCGGCCCGCACGCCCGAGCGGACCGCGCTGTCCGAGTCGGGTCTCCGCGGTGGCCGTGTCGTCGGCGTCACCCGTCACCAGCTTCGACGTGAGTCCGGTCGTGGTGCCTCCGGGCGCGATCGCATTGACACGGATGCCGTGGCGGCCGAGTTCGGTGGCCACCGACCCGGTCAGCCCGACCACGCCGTGCTTCGCGGCGGTGTACACGTGAGGGCCGAGTCCCGCGCGGAGCCCGGCGGTCGACGTGGTGCTGATGATGGCGCCGGACGCCTGCGGGATCATGACGCGGGCGGCGTGCTTGATGCCGTAGAAGACGCTGGACAGGAGAACGTCGATGCTCCGTTGCCAGGCGGCCCCCTCGATCTCGGCGATCGGGCCGACCGCCCCCAGGATCCCGGCGTTGTTGAACATCACGTCGAGCCGCCGGAACCGGTCGACCGCGGTGTCGACGGCGAGAGCGACCTCGGCCTCGACCGCCACGTCGGTGCGATGGAACGACGTGGCCTCGCCCAGTTCGTCGGCGAGCGCTCGTCCCCGGTCCTCGTCGAGGTCGACGACGAGGACCCGGGCTCCCTCGTCGACGAATCGGCGGACGGTCGCCTCGCCGATCCCACTCGCAGCTCCGGTGATCACGGCGACGCGGCCGTCGAGTCGTGCGGTCATGGCGCGGGACCGTACCGACCGCGCTCAGCGGCGAACGGACGGGACGGCACGCGGCGCAACGCGCGGAACGAAGCGAGGTGTCATGGCCGCGTACCGCTCGTACTCGGGGAACCGTTCGGCGAGGCGATCCTCCTCCCACGACGCCTTGACGTGGAAGAAGCCGATCGTGGCGGCGCCCAGCGCGAGACCGGCCACGTTGCCCGACCCGACGGCGAGTGCGATCACGATGAGGATGACGCCCGTGTAGATGGGGTGGCGGACGTTGCGGTACGGCCCTCGTGTCCGGAGGGTGGCGGCGTGGTTGGGGACGGGAGTCGCCGTGAGGGCGCGCCCGAGTGCGACGCCCCCGAGGATCGCGACGGCGACGCCGAGCCAGAACACGATCGTGACCATCACGTCGAGCCACCCGGGCGTCGGGTAGTGGTCGGCCGACGGCATCACGACCAGACCGACGAGCAACACGATCTGGACGGCGACGAACGCCCACCCGATCCGTCGCTCGGTCATCTCGTCATTCCGTGACGACGAACGGGAGGCCCGCCTCGGCCCAGCTGATCACGCCGCCGCCGACGTCGTCGACGGCCTCGAAGCCGAGGTCGGCCATGAGCTGACGGGTCTGGCCGCTGCGATTGCCGGACCGGCAGTAGATGACGTACGGGACGTCGCGGTCGAGGGCGGCGATCTGCTCGGCGAAGTCGTCGCGATAGAAGTCGAGCATCACCGCACCCTCGATGTGCCCGTCGGCGAACTCCTCGGCCGTGCGCACATCGAGGACGACGAGGTCGTCGGGCGGGTCGTCGAGGGTGGCCGCGGCGTCGGTCGGCGACACGATCCGGATCGCCGGCGCGTCGGCCGACGACACGTCGGTGTCGGCTGGTTGCAGGTCGACGGGTTCGGTCTCGGCATCGTCGCTCCCACACGCGGTCGCGATGAGCGACAGTGTGACCACGGAAGCGAGTGCAGCGGATCGTCCACGCATGTCCCCGAGCGTATGGCCGGTCGCGACGAGCTCGGTCGCGACCGCCTCAGGTCACGGCGGCGAGGACCGAGCGCATCCCCGTGGCCGATGCGCGGGCGGCCTCGTCGACCGGAGCGGCCCAGAGATCGGTCGAGCACACCTCGAGGCCGGTCGGCGCGGTCGAGCCGATCTCTTTCAGGATCCGCGCCATCTCGACGAGGGCGAACTCCCCGTCGCCCGGCGCGACGCGGTTGGCGAGGCAGTCCTCGTAGTAGTCGTCGTGCTGCGGGGCGATGGTCCCGTCGTTCCACTGCGTCGCGAAGATCTTGTCCGCGGGAATCCGGCGGAGGTCGTCGACGTCGTTCGTCGACCGGGTGAGGTGCCACGAGTCGAAGCAGAGGCCTCCGTTGGCACGGTCGGCGTCGACCACGATCCGTCCGGCGGTCGTCGCGTCCTCGATGTTCGTCATCGACGGCACCCACTCGAGGCCGACGAGCAAACCGTGTTCACCCGCGCGGTCGCAGAGCCCGCCGAATCCGGCGGCGGCGACCCCGTGGTCGAGCGGCTCGGCGCCGTCGTTGCCGATGCACTGCAGGTAGCGGCACCCCCACCGGTCGGCCATCTCGTACGCCCACGCCTCGACCCGTCGACACGATTCGTCCGGACCGTCGACGCCGGACCATCCCCTCGCCACCTCGATGTTGGCCACGACGATGCCGGTCTCGTCGAGCGCATGATCGACCCGCTCGATCTCGGCGGGATCGTCGCGCATGGTCGCCCAGGCCCCGACGAAGAGACCGATGCCCGCGAAGCCGGCGTCGGCGGCGGCGTGGATCCGGCCGACCACGTCGTCCTTCCGGGGCCGCGAGAAGTGGTCCCACACGAGGTCGTCGGGGCCGAGATCCCGTGCTCGTCGGCGTGCTCCGTCGCTCATCGGTGCAGTCTCCGAGATGGCGTCGACGTCAGGCGAGTTCGGCTTCGGCGTAGGTGTGGACGGCGTCGAAGCCGAGCGACTCGTAGAGGCGGCGGGCGACGGTGTTGTCGGACGCCACGTTGAGCCCGAGCGTGGTGATGGGTCGGGGGCGTCCGGGATCGAGCACCCGACCGACCGCGCCGATCGTCGCCCGCCGACCCAGACCGAGGCCGCGCATCGTCGGATCGGTGAACACCGCTCCGAGTGCGGCGACGCCATGCCGATCGGACAGAACGTGCGTGCCCGCCGCGGCCACGAGTCGACGACCGGGATCGCCCCGACGGTGCACCCCGACGAAGGCGCCGTCGTCGAGCATCGACGGCAGGAAGAACACCGCACCCGGCGATCGTGCGTACAACTCGTCCAGCCTCGCGAGGTCGGCTCGGCCGAGCGGTTCGACGGTCCAGTCGTCGTCGGACAACTCGGAAGCCGGCCGCGCGAGCCCGGTCGACGCCAGTACGTACCGCTCGTGCGGCCCGTGCCACGCGATCGGACGCACGCGAGCCAATCGGTCGCCGAGCCCGACCGGTCCGGTGATGAGCAGGCCGCTCGGCAGAGCCGGCGCCAGATCGGCGACGAGGTCGAGCGCGCCGTGGGGATCGACGGTGGCGACCGCGTAGACGGCGAGTCCTTCGCCGCCCGGCAGTCCGATCAGGCCGACCACGGCGTCCTCGCGGCGGTACCACCGGCTCGCCGACCAGTACGGCTCGCCGAGGTCGACCAGCGCATAGACGTGTGCGTCGGGGCGATCCGAGTAGTGCTCGATCAACTCCTCGGGGTCGTCGACGACGCGGACGCCCGGCGGTGGTGGAGGACCGTGCAGCGCCGGAACGGGGGCACCCACCCCCATCAGGTCGAGTCCGGGCGGCTCACAGGCGTCCGGCCTCGGTGACCCGGGCGAGGAACTGCCGGGTGCGCTCCTCCTGTGGCGACCCGAACAGCTCCGCGGGCGGCGCCTCTTCGAGGACGCGTCCCTCGTTGAGGAAGCAGACGCGGTCGGCGACGTCGCGGGCGAACCCCATCTCGTGAGTTGCGAGGACCATCGTGAGCCCTCGCTCGGCGTCATCCGCGAGCTCGCCGAGCACCTCGCCGACGAGTTCGGGATCGAGCGCCGAGGTCACCTCGTCGAGGAGCAGGATCTCGGGGTCGGACATCAG
>JBCCTP010000027.1:0-19645 GCA_039198505.1 Actinomycetota bacterium
ACCGAGTGCTCCATCTCGGCGACCCGTCGCAGCGAGTCGATGTACGCAGCCATGTCACCGTCCGGAGGTGAGACGACGGTGGTACTCCATCCCATGACGTGGTCGCCGGGGAACAGCACCGGTGCGGTACCGCTCGGGGCCGAGGCGACCGAGGCCGAGAAGCACGTGTGGTTCGACGTGTGTCCCGGTGTGTGCGTCGCCCGGACGACGGTCGAGACGTCACCGGTTCCGAAGGTGAACTCGTCGCCGGTCCGGACCTCGACGTCGGGCACGAAGCCCAGGTCGGTCGACTCCTCCATCTTGGGCATTCCCTCGGGTTCGTCGAGGTCGAGCCCGCCGTCGTCGTCGGCCTGATCCTCGGGGACCACACCGAACTCGTCCGGGAGGGAGCCGAGGTCCCACGACTCGGTGGTCGCTGCATGGGGGCCGAACGCGTAGGTCGGAGCGCCGGTCTCGGACTTCAGCCACGCCGCGAGCGGTGAGTGATCCGCGTGACAGTGCGTGACGAGGATCGCTTCGACATCGTGTCCCTCGAGCGCCGTCGCGAGCGCATCTCGGTGTTGATCGAGGTCAGGGCCCGGATCGACGACCGCAACGGGTCCGTCGCCGACGATGTACGTGCCCGTTCCGTGGTACGTGAACTTCGACGGGTTCCGGGCGATGACCCGTCGCACGCCGGGGGCCACCTCTGCCGCCACCCCGTACTCGAAGTCGGCGCGATCGAGCATCAAGAACTGCACCGCTCCATTCTGACGGGCTCGGTGGCGACGAGCCCGAGTCGGCGGTGGGTCAGGGCCAGACCAGCGGAGTGATCTCGCCGACCTCCTCGCCGTGACCGAGCACGGCGACGTGTGCGACGCGTCTCGCCTCCTCGTGCGCATCGACGTCGACGCCGAGTCGGCGGAGCATCTCCACGCAGACGGCGCGACGCACGTCGTCGGAGCCGTCGGCGACCTTCACCGCGGCCGCCGACCCGTCGGCCAGTCCGGCGACCATCACGCCCGCCGCACCTTCCTTGGCGACGAGGCCGTCGATCGAGTCCATCCACACCGTGACGTCCCGGCCGGTTCCGCCGACCATCCACGGATGACGGCGCATCGCTGCGGCGACCGTCTCTACCGGAGCGTCTGCACCCGAGATCGTCCCGATCGACCGGGCGAGATCGACCAGTCGGACGACGTGGGTCGGCGCGCCGCACCCGTCGATCCCGACGTGGCCGACGGCGGCGCCGAGCCCGACGAGATGGTCGGTGATCGCTTGCTGCAGGGGATGATCGGGATCGCGATATCCGGTCGTCGGCCATCCCTTGACGGTGCAGGTCGCGAGCATCCCGGCGTGCTTCCCCGAGCAGTTCTGTTGGAGCGACGACGGCTCGACCCCGGCGCGACGAGCCGTCTCGTTCGCGTCCGCCCCGAGAGGAAGGGTCTTCGTGTTCTCGAGGTCGTGGACGCCGAGTGCGTGCCGATCGAGGATCTGGATGACCCCGGCGAGGTGGTCGGGCTCGCCCGAGTGGCTCGCGCACACGAGTGCCAGCAGATGCGCGGGGAGATCGAGACCGAGCGACACCATCGCCGACGCCTGGAGCGGCTTCAGCGCCGACCGGGGATAGATCGCCGTCCGCACGTCGCCGAGCGACGACACCACCGCTCCGTCGGCCGCCACGACCACGCCGACCCCGTGATGGATCGACTCGTCGTGTCCGCTCCGGCGAGCGACGGCGATCGGCGCGACCGAGTCGGCGGAGATCGACACGGCGACATTCCAGCACGTCCTGCGGGAGTGCCGCCGATCGTCGGATGCTCTCGTGCGGCACCGAGCCCGGGTGACATGCTCGCCACATGGTGACGAACACGACGACGCCCGAGTGGACACCCGTCATCGACGGGATCGACTTCGGCGAAGGGCCGCGTTGGCGCGACGGCCGACTCTGGTTCAGCGACTTCTTCCAGCAGACGATCTCGTCGGTGGAGATCCACCCCGACGGGTCGGGAACGCGACATGTCGAGGTCGAGCACGACGGACGCCCGTCCGGACTCGGCTGGCTCCCCGACGGTCGGCTGCTGTTCGTCTCGATGACCGATCGGCGGGTGATGCGACGCGAGGTCGACGGCTCGATCGTGGTGCACGCCGACCTGGCCGACGTGACCGGCGGCTTCTGCAACGACATGGTCGTGTCGGCCGACGGCACCGCCTACGTCGGCAACTTCGGCTTCGACTTCGAGACGGGCGACGACCCGGCCGCCACCCGGCTGGTCATCGTGTCGCCCGACGGAACCGTGCGGGTCGACGACCGCGAGGTGATGTTCCCGAACGGCACGGTGATCACACCCGACGACCGCACCCTGATCGTGGGCGAGTCGTTCGGTGCGCAGTACATCGCGTTCACGATCGCTGACGACGGCTCGCTCACCGATGCCCGTGTCTGGGCCGAGGTGCCGGGAACCGCTCCGGACGGCTGCACACTCGATTCGTCGGGCGCTGTCTGGTACTCCGATGCCGTCGGTTCGCAGGTCGTCCGGGTGGTCGAGGGAGCTCGCAGCGTCGACGATCCGACCGTCAGCCGGCTGGCGACGCCCGACTCGACCTTCGCGTGCATGCTCGGCGGCGATGACGGGCGCACGCTGTTCGTGCTCTGCTCGGCCGGGTCCCACCCCGATCAGGTCAGCGGCAGCGCAACCGGGCGGATCTGGTCGACCCGCGTCGACCATCCCCACGCCGGGCGGCCGTGACGGCGAGCACGGCTAGCCCGATGTGACGTCGAGGATGCCGATCGACGGGCGGTTGAGGAAACGCACCTGGGGTGCGCCCGCTCGCTCGAGCCCGACGCCCGTCGACTGGTAGATCAGGTTCCCACTCACGTCGTGGAGTCCGCCGCGCGCGACCGATCGGGGTACGTCGCTGAACGTGATGAGTGGGCCGACGAAGGGAACGACGACCTGCCCGCCGTGCGTGTGGCCCGAGATCGTGACGTCGACCGTCGAATCGGCGGGCAGTCCCATGACGGCGTCGGGGCGGTGTGACACGAGGATCGCGAGATCACCGGGGTCGGAACGAGCGAGCTCGTCGATCATGTCGGTCGACTCGTCCGACGACCAGTCGTCGCGGCTCCCGCCGATCCGCACGACCTGGCCGCGGATGTCGAGCTCGACGATGTCGTCGACGAGGACCTGGACCTCGGTGCCCTCCGTCATCTCCGCGAGCCACGCAACGCGATCGATGTTCCCCTCGACCGCGTACACGCCGTGCGGAGCCGAGAGGCGCGACATCAGCTCGGCGAACCCGTCGACCTCCACGTCGAACTCCCTCTCGCCACCCTGGAAGACGTCGCCGGCGATGATGATCACGTCGGGGTCCGCGTCGAGGACGCGATCGACGGCGTCGTGCTCGTACGACCCGACCGACCGCGTCTGGATGTCGGCGAGCACGCCGATGCGGATCGTCTCCTCGGTGGCCATCTCGGTGGTCACGTCGAGGCGGTCGACGCGGAGCCACCAGGGTTCGATGTGCGTGGCGTAGACGCCGACCCCGGCCGTGGCGACGGCGAGCCCGACCAGGACCCGCGCGCCCGCGGTGAGGCCGCGACGGAGTCCGAGCACGACGGCGGCTCCGATGATCGCGATCGGCGCCGCGATGACGATGGCGTGGTAGAGGAAGCGGATGACGGTGAAGAATCCACCACCCCGCAGGAAGAGCCGGGCGATCGCAACCGTGCCGAACACGATGGCCGTGGCGCCGAGGCAGACGATCAGCCAGCGGACGCCCACGGGACCCGCAGCGACAGCCTGATCGCCGTCGGCGGCGTCGGCGGTGTCGTTGGCGTGGGCGTCGGTTGCGCGTGGGAGCGGGTCGTCGCCGTCACGGCCGACGACCCACACCGCCGCGATGCCGATGAGCGGTGCGCCGATGGCGAGCAGAGCCGGTCCGTCCACCACTCCACTCTGGCCGACGAGCCGGCGGCGTGCCGGCCAGGCGTCAGATGTCGGGGTTGCCGTACATCTCGCCGAGCGGATCGGAGATCAGCTCGAGGCGCTCCCCGTCGGGTCCGGCGAAGTAGATCGACGAGTCACCGATGACGAACATCTCGACACCGGCCGCGTCGAGCTTGTCCTTCAGACGTGACCAGTTCTCGGGGGTGACCGAGATCGCGAGGTGATGATGGCCGCCGTGGACCTCGGCGTACTCGTCGAGCCCGAGACCGGGAAAGTCGAAGAACGCGAGCCGGTTGCCGTTCCCGATGTCGAAGAAGAAGTGCGTCGAACCGACGTAGTCGCGGTTCTCGAACAACTCGGTCAGCGGGAACTCGAGCAGGCCCTGGTAGAAGTCGATCGTCTGCTCGACGTCGGACGAGATGAGCGCTTCGTGGTGCTGGCCGCGAGCCGACGACGGCGGTCGCTGCTCCTTGGGCAGCAGGTGCTTCGTGCGGAGCCGTTCCCACTCGTCGGCCCGGTCGGGGTGGTCGCCGTCGTGAGCGGATCCGAACACCGGATCGTCGGTCTGCGTCGTGTCACCAGCCATCCGATCAGGCTGTCACAGCCGTGCGGCTGCCGCCCCCTCCGGCACGTCGGCGAGCGACGCGCGAGTGGCGAGTGGGCTACGGAGAGAGCAGGGCGGCGAATCGGCGTCGCCACTCGACGGACGGTTTGTCGGATTGCACGCTGGCCGTCGCCTGCTGATCGAGGGGGAGGACTCCGGGCACGGTCTCGAGCATGGCCTTGTCCTCCGCGCCGATGGCGCGATCGAACGAGATGATCTCCTCGGGATCGGTGGAGTGGTCGTCGTTGCGCCACACCACGAACGTGAAGTGGCTCGTGACGTCGTCGATCGGTGACGAGCAGAGCAGGATCAGGTGATCGAGCCCGGTCTCGTAGTGGATCGTGCTCCGCACGGTGAACGGCAGGTGGAAGCCGGTGGTCATGCGCCGCGTGATCACGTCGCCGTCGAGCCCCGACGCCACCGCGCCGGCTTCGTTGCCGACCTCGACCGTGTACTCGTACCCGTAGAAGTCGTCGTCGAGCTGCTGCAGTTCGAGCTTCGGGACGGCCGTGCGGTCCTGCAGCCCGAAGGTTCCGACGTGCACGTACGGGAAGTGGGAGATGTCGAGGAAGTTGTCGGTCATCCGGGTCACCGACGTGGTCCACGTCTCGACGCCGGAGTTGATCCGTCGGTAGGCCGGGTCGTCGTCGGCGTCGATGCAGGGGATCGTGCCGGCCGGTTCGTCGGCGAGGCAGAGCCACACGAGGCCGTATCGCTCGGCCACGTGGACGGTCGGGAGGTGCGCGGCCGGCGGAACCGGGCGGCCGGGACCCGACGACGGCACCTCGACGCACCGACCCGCGTCGCCGAAGAGCCACCCGTGGTACGGGCACTCGAGACACCCGTCGGAGACGGACCCGTTGCTGAGTGGAGCTTCGCGGTGGGTGCACCGGTCGGGAGCGCCGACGACTCGACCGTCGGCCGAGCGCCACAGCACGAGATCGCGACCGAGCAGCCGGACGGCGAGGGGGCCGTCGGCGACGTCGGTCGATTCGGCGACGACGTACCAGTGTTCGGTGAGCGCAGCGTTCTCGATCAACACCGTGTGGTGCCTCCGGGTGTCGGGCAGGAGATTGGTCTGATGGTCATACCAACACCCCGACTGTAGCTCCTCGGTCGACACGGTCGATTCGTGGTGCCGCTCGGCTTCGATGCGTCAGTCCGAGACGTGCGGCAGCATCGAGCGCCGTCGGTCGGTCGGGCGCCGCGACGAGGACGACCGACACGTCCTCGCCGAGAGCGAGCCGGGCGGCGGAGGCTCCGAGGACGGTTCCGTCCGTCGCCGTCGCACCGGCCACGGTGGTCTCGCTCGCACCGGTCGTGGGTTCCGCGCCGACGATCACGGCGGTCAGGACGTGGCGGGCATCGCCGACCGATACGGCGCTGCCGGCACCCGGCACCGTTGGTCCGTAGGACTCGTCGTGGTGGAGGAGCGGCCGTCCGTCCCGTTCGACCCGCAACGACACGTGGAGGTGCCCGGCGACCTCACCGGACCGGCCGAGAGCGATCTCCTCGACGACGGTGCAGGCGGCGTCGGCGGCGAGTCGGACGCGTGTCGCGAGGGTGTGGTCGGAATCCGCCACCGAGATCGTGGGTTCGGGCCACCAGTCGAGTCGGGCGCCGGCGTCGACGATGATCCTCGTGCTCGACGATGACGGCGCTCCGGTCGCACCCGGCATCACCATCGCGGCGCCGACCGTGCCGACGGCGGCCACGGCGTCCGGATCGATGGCGATCGAGAGGTCGAGTTCGTCCCCGCCGAGCGGCCCGGCGGCGGAGGCCGCGACGAGCACCCGTCCGCCTGCGCGCCGGACGGCGTACGGCGGCTCACACCTCGCATCCACGATCCGCACGTCACGCCCGGGGTCAGACCCCGACGGTGACGTCGGTCCGAGTCGGAGATGAGCAGCGGCTCGCATCACGTGGTCGCGATCTGTGCGTCGTGTCGACGCGCGACCTCCGCGCGGACCCAGTCCGCGACCGCGTCAGCGCCGACGACCTCGCGTAGCGACGTCGGTGTGACGGGACGCCCGGGTCGTCGCTCCTGTGCGTCGCGGACCATCCGATCGACGTCCGCACCGACCAGCGGACCGAGATCGGTCTTGTTGATCACGAGAAGATCGGCGAGAGCGACGCCGGGTCCTCCCTTGCGCGGCACGTCGTCGCCGCCGGCCGTGTCGATCACGAAGATCTGCACGTCGACGAGACCCTGACTGAAGATCGCGGTCAGGTTGTCGCCGCCGGACTCGACGATGGCGAGGTCGACGTCGCCGTGGAGTTCCTCGAGTCGCTCGACCGCGTCGAGGTTGGCGGAGATGTCGTCACGGATCGCCGTGTGGGGGCAACAGCCCGTCTGCACCGCGACGATCCGATCGCCGTCGAGCGCGCCGGCTCGCCGGAGCGCGTCGGCGTCCTCGGTCGTGAAGATGTCGTTGGTGACGACGACGACCGACATTTCGTCGCGCAGCAGCGAGCAGAGCGCCTGGACGAGCGTGGTCTTCCCCGAGCCGACGGGACCGCCGATCCCGAGGCGGAGCGTGGTGCGGGTGAGTCCGGAGTGAGCGTGGTCTGTCGGGCGCCCCGGGATCTCGGTGATGCGGGCTGCGGCCGGGTCGTGGGGCGGGCTCATGCGACGAACATCCTCTGCGTCGATCCGCCGTGCCATTCGCCGAGGATCTCGGTCAGGGTCCCGCCGGCGGCGGGGAGGTCGGATGGGCGGCGTGCGGTCGATGCTGCGTCGGCGGCACGCTCGGCGAGTGCCGCGATCTGATCGGTGGCTCGGAGTTGGGCCGCGGCGACGGCGAGGGGATCGAGGGCGAGGAGCTTGACGGCCGCTCCGTGGACGGCCGAGGCGAGGTGGTGGAGTTCGAGGCGAGCGGCGTCGAGCGGCGCTCCGCCGACATCGGCGACGAGGGCGCCCATCACGATCGCCCGGTGGCATCCGCGAGTACGGCGGAGGACGTCCGCGCGGTCGCCGAGGAGAGCGAGACCCGCTCGGTGGAGCTGGCGTCCGAGCGACCGACTCGTCGTCCGAAGGTGCGGCGAGAGCGTGCGGACCTCGTACTCGGTGTCGAGGTCGGCGAGGTCGTGACCGCCTGCGGCCGCAGCGGCGAAGGCTGCGTCGACGAGTCCGGTCGTGGCGAGCCGTCCGGCGAGGAATCGGTCCGTGGTGGCCAGGTCGATCACGTCGCCGACCTGAACCGCGGCTTCGACTCCGGCTGAATGTGTGTGACCGCCGGTGGGCAGACGCCCGTCGGCGAGCACCATCATCACGACGTCGAGATCATTCACGCGACGTCACCACCACGACCCGGCACCGACCCGGGCGAAAGCGGACAGTGTCCGGATCTGGCCCGGGTAAAAGCGGACACGTGTCGGCAGAGCGGCGAGGGAAGCGCCAGCGACGAGCCGCACGCGATCCGAGACCAAAGCGGAGCGGAGGTCGAGGTGAGCCGCATGACGGTTCAGAACATCATGTAGCGCTGGGCCATCGGGAGTTCGACGGCGGGGGCTTCGGTCATCAGCTCGCCGTCGACGTGTACGGCGAACGTGTCGGCGTCGATCTCGATGTCCGGCGTGGCGTCGTTGAGCGGCATGTTCGCCTTGCCGACGGCCCGGGTGTCGTCGATCGGGACGAGGCGGCGGGCGACCCGGAGCCGGTTCTCGATGCCGTCGTCGAGCGCGGCCTCGGCGACCCAGGCGACCGATCGGCCGGCGGCGACGCCCGGTGCAGCACCGAACATCGGGCGGGGGAGCTCGGGCTGCGGTGTCGGGATCGACGCGTTGGCGTCGCCCATCGCGGCGTGGGCGATCATCCCGCCCTTCACCACGGCGTGGGGGCGCACCCCGAAGAAGGCCGGGTCCCACAGCACGAGGTCGGCGAGCTTGCCCGTCTCGACCGAACCGACCTCGCTCGCGAGGCCATGTGTGATCGCCGGGCAGATCGTGTACTTGGCCACGTAGCGGCGAGCGCGCAGGTTGTCGGCCGGACCGTCGGAGTCACTGCCGATCGTCAGCGCCCCACGACGCGCCTTCATCACGTGAGCGGTCTGCCAGGTGCGGATGATGACCTCCCCGATACGACCCATCGCCTGCGAGTCGGAGCCGATCATCGAGATCGCCCCGAGGTCGTGGAGCACGTCTTCCGCCGCGATGGTCGACGGACGGATCCGCGACTCGGCGAACGCGAGGTCCTCGGGCACCGTCGGGTTGAGGTGGTGACACACCATCAGCATGTCGAGGTGCTCGGCGACGGTGTTGACGGTGTGCGGCCGGGTCGGGTTCGTCGACGACGGCAGAACGTGCGGGTGCGACGCGACGGTCATGATGTCGGGGGCGTGGCCGCCACCTGCTCCCTCGGTGTGGAACGTGTGGATCGACCGCCCGTCGATGGCGGCGAGAGTCGACTCGACGTAGCCGGCTTCGTTCAACGTGTCGGTGTGGATGGCCACCTGGACGCCCGAGTCGTCGGCGACCCGCAGGCACGCATCGATCGCGGCGGGCGTGGTGCCCCAGTCCTCGTGCAGCTTGAAGCCCGCCGCGCCCGAGCGGAGCTGCTCCCACAGGGCGTCGGGCGAGACCGTGTTGCCCTTGGCGAGGAGCGCCACGTTGACCGGCCAGTGGTCGAGCGCCTCGAGCATCCGCTCGAGGTACCAGGCGCCCGTGACCGTCGTGGCCTTGGTGCCCTCGGCCGGACCGGTGCCGCCCCCGACGATGGTGGTGATGCCGGCGGCCAGCGCCTCGTCGAGCTGCTGGGGGCAGATGAGGTGCACGTGGCAGTCGATGGCGCCGGCGGTGACGATGCGCCCGTTGCCGGCGATCACCTCGGTCGACGGACCGATCACGAGGCCGTCGGTGATGCCGTCCATCGTCTCGGGATTGCCCGCCTTGCCGATCCCGACGATGCGACCGTCGGTGATGCCGATGTCGGCCTTGACGACACCCCAGTGGTCGAGGATCACGGCGCCGGTGATGACGAGATCGCAGGCGCCCTCGGCCCGCGTCGTCGTCGCCTGACCCATCGACTCGCGGATGACCTTCCCGCCGCCGAAGACGACCTCGTCGCCTCCGACGCAGTGGTCCTCGGTGACCTCGATCCAGAGGTCGGTGTCGGCGAGACGGATTCGGTCGCCCGTCGTCGGGCCGAACAGAGCGCGGTAGCGAGACCGTTCGATGAAGCTCACGAATCGCTCCCGTCGAGTGCCCCGGCGACATCACCTCGGAGGCCCGCGACGATGCGATCACCGACGAGCGGGACCAGGTCGACGTCGGTCGCGATGCCGGGCTCGAATCGGATGGCGGTCCCCGCCGGGATGTCGAGTCGCTGGCCTCGAGCGACGTCGCGATCGAACGAGAGCGCCGGGTTGGACTCGGCGAAGTGGTAGTGCGATCCGACCTGCACGGGGCGGTCGCCGGTGTTCTCGACGCGCAGTGAGGTGACCGGCCGCCCGGCGTTGATCTCGATGGGTTCGCCGCCGTCCGTGGTGCCGTCGGGGCCGACGACCTCGCCCGGCACGAGTGGGACGTCACCGGCAGGCGCATCGCCGCCGATCGGGTCGTGGAGGGTGACGAGCTTCGTCCCGTCGGGGAACGTCGCCTCGACCTGGACCTGGTGGAGCATCTCGGGGATCCCGACCATGACGTCGGCCCGCCTGAGCACGTGGCGGCCGTCCTGCATCAGGTCGGCGACCGTGCGACCGTCGCGCGCCGACTCGAGCACCCAGTCGGTGAGGACGGCCACCGTCTCGGGATGGTTGAGTCGGAGGCCTCGATCTCGCCGCTCGCGGGCGAGTGTCGCGGCGGTGCGGACCGCCAGACGGTCCTGTTCGTGAGGGGTCAGTCGCATGCGACTCCGATCATCGCGTAGCGGTTCGGGCCGCCGAGACCGCCGTTGACGGACACGTGGTGCGTCACGGCGCGAGCAGTGCGGCGTCGACGGCGGCGTGGCAGCCGACGGTTCCGTCGACGACCTGGGTGACGCCGAGGTCGACGGCGACGGACGCGAGCGAGTAGGCGTCGTCGAGCGAGAACCCACCCCGGTCGACGAGCAGCTTCAGCATCTCGTCGGCCGCCATCGCCATGGCGTCGTGGAGTGCCTCGACCCCGTCGCCGAATCCGTGGGTGAACCACTGGTCGGCCGTCCGGAGGAGCGGTCCGTTGGTGTCGACGTCGTCGGCGATCGAGAGCCGCAGGGTGACGTCGAGCGACGCCTCGATCGCGGTTCCGCAGATCTCGCCGTCGCCCTGGGCGAAGTGCGGGTCGCCGACGTAGAACCGGGCGCCCTCGTGGAACACCGGGTAGTGGACGGCGGCTCCCACTCCGAACCGCCAGTTGTCGACGTTGCCACCCCAGACGCCCGGGGGGATGCTCGACCGCCGGTCGCCGTCGGGGGCCACGCCCATCACCCCGAGGTGTGGCCGGACCGGTACCTCGACGGGTCGGCTGAACGGCTCCCGGCTCGCCGGATCGGGCTCGGTCACGACGCCCGGACCGTCGTAGAGCTCGAGCGTCGTGAAGTCGTAGCCGAACATCGGCCGGGCGGTCGCCGGGAACTCGACGCCATTGCCGTCGGCGCGGGCCGGTGGATCGACGAGCTCGTAGATCGTGATCCGCTCCTTGCCCATCTTCTCGTGGAAGAGACCCCAGTTGGCGGCGCAGTTCGACCCGTACGGCAGCCGCGGGCTCATCGAGGTGATCTCGACCTTCAGCGTGTCGCCCGGCCGGGCGCCGATGACCTCGATGGGCCCGGTCATGATGTGCACGCCGGGCTCTCGACTCGCCTCGGGGATCCCGTCCCAGATCGCCCGGATGCCGTCGTCCATGAGGAGGTCGGGGGCGTCGCCGGCGTGGTGGGTGACCGCCTCGATCGTGAGCTCCGTTCCCGATTCGACCCGCAGTGTCGGCTCGATGTCGGCGTCGAGATGACCCCAGAAACACGTGTCGGGGGTGGCGGTCAGTCGTTCAGCACTCATGATGGTCTGACCATAAGACCACCGTGTGAACGCAGCGTTTCCGGAACAGCACGAATCGGACCCGGCACCTGGAGTGCTGTTCGCCGGAGCCCCGAGTCGTCCGGTACTGCGATCTGCCGTGACGCGTCAGGTGAGCGGCTTCATGAACGACCACAGGTGCCCGGCCGGGTCGATCGCGCTGTATTCGCGGTACCCGTAGGGCTGGTCGACCGGCGCGTACCGGATGGTGGCGCCCTCGGCGACGGCGTGGCGATGGTGGGAGTCGACGTCGCCGACCATGATCGCCATCGTCGCGCTCGCGCCGTCGAGTCGCTTCGGCGTCGACAGGTCGTACTCGGGACGCTCGGGATGCATCCAGATGACGCCGTCGCCGGCCTCGATCTCCGCGTGGACGGCGTTCCCGTCGCCGTCACGGGAAATCTCACCCGGTCCGAAGCCGAACACCCGGCTCAGGTGGTCGAAGGCCCCGTCGATGTCGTCGTACACGAGGATCGCGATCCGTCGGTCGAGGGTGGTGTCCAGCATGGTCATGTCCTCCATGAGGTCGAGGAGGTCGCCGGTCGCGACCTCGGTCGAGTCGATCGCGTCGACGAGGCGTGTCAGACGTGAGCGAAGTCGGTTCTCCGTCGCGATCCGGGTCTCGACGACCGAGAGGTGATCGCGGAGCGTCGAGCGGAGTTCACCGGTCGAGTCGCCGAGGCTCGCCCTGATGGAGTCGAGAGGCAGCCCCAGCTGCCGGAGGAACACGATCCGATACAGCCGCTCGAGATCTCTCGGCCCGTAGAGCCGGTGTCCGGCGTCGGTGCGTTCGGCCGGGTTCAGCAGGCCGATCTGCTCGTAGTACCGGAGGGTTCGGACCGTGAGCCCCGTTGCTGCCGCGACGTCGCCGATGCGTCGTCGCATCGGGTCGGCGCCGTCGGGCATGCCGGCGACCGTACGACCTGACGTCGCGTCAGGTGCAAGGGTCGCCACGTCGCGGTCTCACCGGACGGCTCACGCGTCGGGGGTGAGTGCGGTCGGTGTGAGAGCCCGCCACGCGTGATCGAGGAGCCGATCGACCGCGTCGTCGTCGAGCTCGGCGTGTCCGACGAGAAAGCGGAGCCAGAGAGGCCCGTACAGAAGATCGATCACGATGTCGTGGTCGAGGCCGCCGGCGATCTCGCCTCGCTCGACCGCGGCCTCAATGATCGCCGCAGCGCGCCGTCGGCGGCGATCGAAGAACCGTTGTCGGAACGCCTCGGCGACCTCGGCGTCGCCCTGGGCCTCGGCGACGAGTTCGCTCACGACGGCGCCGATCGGTGATCGGAAGGTGGTCGCGACCCGCCGCATCTGGAGTCGGAGGTCCTCGACCGCCGACCCGGTCTCGGGGAGTGGATTCTCGGCGTCGAACATCTCCTCGAGTGCGTCGAGCGCGATGGCCGTTTTGCTCGGCCACCAGCGGTAGATGGTCTGTTTCCCGACGCCGGCGGCGGTCGCGATCTGATTGATCGTGACCTGTCGTGCGCCGTGTGCGGAGAGCAGCTCGCGCGTGGCGTCGACGATCCGTCGTCGCGCCTCGGGATCGCGGTGAGGGCCGTACTTCGGCATGCGCCACCGTACCGATCGGCGTCCATCGGGAATGTCGAGCGATCGCGGGTGGTTGCATCGAATGTCGAGACGTACGGTCTCGACATTTTCCGAGCGAACACACCACCCCGAGACCACACCAGGAGATGAACGACATGAGTGACGACACGACCTTCGAGTTCGACGGACTCTGCCCGACCGCCCTCGCCCAAGGCGTCGAGGTCGCGGGTGATCCGGCGATCACCTCGACCCACGACGGCAAGCGCTACGCCTTCGTCGCCGACGATGCGAAGGAGGCGTTCGACGCCGATCCGGCCGGGATCCTCGCCGCGATCGGCGACCGCTCCGCCGACTGAGCTCGGGCCTCTGGTGGATCGGTCGTCACCGTTCACCAGAGGCCGAGCAGGCGCCCGGACAGGGAGAGAGCCGCGCCGACCATGAAGACGCGGACGATCGTCTCGCCGCCCGACACCGCCCACTTGGCACCGATCCATCCCCCGGCGAGGAACCCGATCGCCAGCACGATCGCCGGCAGCCACACCACATCACCACGGGCGATGAACACCGGGAGGGCGAAGCACGTGACGACGAGGTTGATCAGCACCTTCACGCTGTTGGCCCGCACGAGGTCGAGCCCGGCCCGCGTCAGCGCCGTGAGCAGCACGAGCCCGACACCGGCCTGGAACGCGCCTCCGTAGCAGCCGATCAGGAAGAACACGATCATCGTGACGGGCTGAGACCACGGTTCGGCTCCGGGCTTCGGCTTCGGCTTGAAGATGGTGAGCAGCACGATCGGGACGAGCAGGATCCCGAAGATCGTCTCGAACGTGTCGTCGGCGAGCTGGCTGATGCCGAACGAACCGAGGAGTGATCCAGCGACGGCGGGAATCAGGATCGGTCCGCTGCCCTTCAGTCCGTCGACGCCCGAGGTGCGGAAGCCGGCGACCGCCGATCCCGACGCGGCGAGGATGCCGACGCGATTCGAGCCGTTGGCTTGGTTCCCCGGAACGCCGGCGAGGACGAGCAGCGGGACGGTCAACGCCGAGCCACCCCCCGCCATCGTGTTGATGATCCCCGCCGCGAGTCCGCCGACGACGAGCAGGACGCCCTCCCAGAAGGTCATCGGAGCGCTCGGGCGTCATCGGCGCGAAACAGCACGTTTCGGACCCGGCACCAGATGTGCTGTGTCACCAGATGGGGTACTTCGCCTTGTCGGGGAGTCCGGAGCGGCGAGCGATGGCCTCGCCGTGCGTCTGCGCGTCGCGCCAGAGTGCCTCTTCGTCGATCGTGGTCATGTGGCCGTCCTCGACGACGACCTGACCGTCGACGACGACCGTGTGCACACCCCGTCCGTCAGCCGACCAGACGAGCTGGTTCATCACGTTGAGCAGCGGTCGCCACTCGGGTCGGTCGGTGTCGTGCAGCACGAGGTCGGCCTTCTTCCCCACCTCGAGCGAGCCGATCTGGTCCTCGGCCTTGATCGCCTTTGCGCCCCCGAGCGTCGCCATCTCGAAGGTCGTCTCGGCGGGGAACATCTGCGGGTCGAGTCGTCCGTCCTTGAACAGACCGGCGACGAGGTAGGTCGCCCGCATGAGATCGGAGTAGTTGGACGCGTTGTTGCCGTCGGTCCCGATCGACACGTTGACGCCGCGCTGAGCCATCTCGGGCATCTTGCCGAGCCGTGTCACGCCGTAGCTGACCTTGAGCGCCGTGGTCGGACAGTGAGCGACCGTGAGACCGTGTGCGGCCATCACGTCGAGCTCGTTGTCGTCGACGTGCACGGCATGTGTGATGGCGCAGTCGTCGGCCAGCACCCCGAGCTCGTCGAGGTGGACCATCGGTCGTTGACCGAACTCGGCGATGAAGCCGTCGGGATCGGCCTGGGCCGGCGACATGTGGAAGCTCACACCGACGTCGTGCTGGTCGGCGAGCTCGCGGGCGGCGCGCCAGAGCGGATCGGAACAGGTGGTGTGGCCGACGAGGGTCGACCAGGCGGCGAGCCGCCGGTCGTCACGGACCGGGTACTTCTCGAGCTGGTCGGCGAGGCGTGCGATGGCGGTGTCGGTGTCCTGGCGGTACACGTCGGGCTCGGGCGGGAGGTCCCAGATCCAGGCGCCGACGCGGCCACGGATCCCCGCTTCCTCCAGGCCGTCGACGACCTCGTCGAGGAAGCGGATCGTCCCGGCTTCGAGGAAGGTGGTCGTGCCGCTCCGCAACATCTCGACGGCGGCGAGCTGGCCCGAGCATCGCTCGCTCTCGGCGTCGTAGGCGGCGTAGAGCTGCGTGAGCCACACGAACACGTTCTCTTCGAACGGCGTGTCATCGGGAACGTACCCGCGGGTGAGCGGTTCGCCGGTGATGTGGATGTGCGTGTTCACGAGGCCGGGCGTCACGACGAAGCGCTCGCCCCCGACCCGGCGACGCGGTGTGTATCGCCGAGAGAGTTCGTCGGTCTTCCCGACGGCGACGATCGATCCGCCGTCGACGGCGACCGACCCGCGGTGGATGATGTCGCGGGTCTCGTTCATCGTCACGACGTACCAGCCGTCGATCAGCAGGTCGATCTCGGCCGGTGGTGCCGGCGTGGCAGGGGTGCCGTTCGTGTCGCTCATGCCGCGACCTCCTCGTGTGTTCTGGTTCCGACGATGACCTGTTGGAAGCCGATCGGCTCGATGATCCGGACGGCCTCGAACCCGGCGGCGGTCAGCCAGTCACCGACCTCGTCGGCGGTGAAGGTCCGACCGACCCGCGTGCTGGCCATCATCGTCACGCCCATCATCAGCGAGTGCGAGGCGAGCGACCGCGAGCGATCGCAGAAGTAGTCCCCGATGAGGATGCGTCCGCCCGGCTTCAAGGCGGTCGCCGCCCGATCGATGAGCGCCTGCGTGTCGTCGTCGCCGGCAGCGCGACACACGTGGCCGAGGACGACCACGTCGAACGCGCCCGGCTCGATGTCGATCGCCAGGAAGTCTCCGGTCCGGAACTCGACGCGATCGTCGACGTCCCGTTCGGCGAGCTTCGTGCGCGCGACGTCGATCACGCCCGGGAGATCGTTGACGACGGCGGTCGCGTCGGGGACCGCGGACAGGATCGCGGCGGTCCACGGTGCGCCCCCGGCGCCGAGGTCGAGCACCCGGGGGGCGGTGAGCGCGCTGTAGCGGAGCTGCAGGTCGGCGCGCATCGCACACCGGGAGATCGTCGTGAAGGTGGCCTCGACGAGCGGGACGTAGAAGTCGTCGGGATCGTCCTCGACCGGCTCGGGCGGCACACCGGTGCGCACGGTTTCGGCGAGGTGTCTCCAGTTGTCGAGCGGACCGGGTGACACCGGCACGAGGTCGACCATCGACGCCGGTCCGTCGACGAGGAGGTAGCGACGGGCGGTGTCGTTGAGTCGGAACACCCCGAGGACCCGCTCGAGGAAGCCGCACGCCACGACGCCTTCCAACAGCGTGGTCGTGTGCGGTGCCGAGAGCCCCAGTCGGTCGGCGACCTCGTCACCGGTCGACGAGCCGTTCGTGTGGAGGTCTTCGAGAACACCGAGCTCCAGCGCGGCGCACAGGGTGTGGAAGCGGCCGAAGCCGTCGATCACGTCCCAGACGGGAGCAGCGACCGGTGGCTTGTAGTCGGTGTAGGGACGGCCCGTGCGGGCCATCGTGTGGGTCTTCTTCAGTTCGGGGTACGGGGAGTCGGCGAGCATGTCCGCGAGCGGTCGATCAGGTCTGGGGCTGGAGCACGAGCTTGCCGACCACGTCGTTGCTGAGCATCCGCTCCTGCGCCTCGGCGGCGCCGTCGAGCGGGTAGGTGTCGTCGATCTGCACCCGATAGTCGCCCGCTGCGTGGCCCGCGCAGAAGTCGTCCCAGACGGGTGCGAACTCCTCCGGGCGGTACGCGTCGGATCCGTGGATCGTGATCCGGCTGTGGAACAGGTACCCGAGGCTCGGGATCGTCGCCTCGTCGCCCGACGTGTTGCCGCACGTGACGAGTCGACCGCCGATTCCGATCGCGAACAGCGAGGGGGCGAACAGCGCAGTGCCGACGTGGTCGAGCACGAGGTCGACTCCTCGGCCCTGTGTGACCTCGCGCGCCCATCCGGTGACATCGCCGGTTCGGTTGTTGAGCACGTGGTCGGCCCCGAGTCCGATGGCGAGGTCGAGTTTCGGTTGGGTCCCCGCCGTGGCGAGGACGGTCGCACCCATGCGCTTGGCGACCTGGATGGCGGCGACCGAGACCCCGCTCCCCGCCGCGTGGATCATCACCGTCTCGCCCTCGGTCATCCCGGCCACGTCGACCATCGCGTGATGAGCGGTGAGGTAGGACGTGGGGAACGTGGCGGCGTGCTCGATGGGCATGTCGTCGGGGACGGCGTACACGTGCGACGCCGGGACGAGGCAGCGTTCGGCGTACCCGCCGTCGGCGGTCGCCCCGATCACGCCGAGTTCGCCGTACAGGTCGCCGCGCCCGGCGAGCTTCGAGTTGTCGGCGACACCCGACATCGACGGATCGATCACCACGCGATCACCGACGCCGACCCCGTCGACCTCGGATCCGATCGCGTCGATCGTGCCGGCGACGTCCATGCCCGAGATGTGCGGCAAGGTGAAGCCGTCGAGCGTGAACCACCCGTTGCGCTGGACCACGTCGAGCCGGTTGAGCGATGCGGCCTCGACCGACACGACCACGTCGCCCGGTCCGGGCTCGGGGTCCGGGACGTCGACGACGGTGAGGACGTCGGGTCCTCCGTGTTCGGTGTAGCGCGCAGCTCTCATCGGGGGTCCTCCTGGATCAGGTGGGGGTGTGGTGTGGAGACGATGGACGGACACGGGTGTGGAGACCCGGTCGACGTCGTCGTTCGGCGGTCAGAGCGGGCGGCGTCCATCCGCGGTCGGCCGGGTTGAGATCGGTGCCCGGTGGCACGACCTCGTCGATGGCGTCGAGCGTGTCGTCGTCGAGCACGACGTCGGAGGCGGCGAGGAGCTGGTCGAGCTGCTCCTCGGTGCGCGGTCCGATCAACGAGACGTCGACGTCGGGGTGGTGGATCGTGAACCCGAGTGCCAGTTGGGTGAGCGTGAGGCCGGCCCCGGACGCGATGGCCGACAGCCGCTCGACCGCGTCGAACTTCGACTCGTTGCCGCCGTCGAAGTGGTCGGGGTTGGTGTCGGCGCGCGAGCCACCCGGCGGGGGAGAGTCGCGGGTGTACTTCCCGGTCAGCCAACCACCCGCCAGCGGACTCCAGACGAGCACGCCGATGTCGTGGCGGCCACACGTGGGCAGCACGTCGGCCTCGATGCCGCGACACAGGATCGAGTACGGCGGCTGCTCGGTGTGGGGCCCGGCGACCGATCGACGCTCGGCGGCCCAGCACGCCTCGACGATCTCTTCGGCGGGGAACGTCGACGTGCCCCACGCGAGGATCTTGCCGTCGCGCACGAGGTCGGTGAGCGCGTCGATCGTCTCGGCGATGTCGGTCGACGGGTCGGGACGGTGAACCTGATACAGGTCGATGTGGTCGGTGCCGAGTCGGTGGAGGCTGGCGTCGACGGCCCGTCGGATCCAGCGGCGCGAGTTGCCCCGATGATTCGGGTCGTCGCTCATGGCGTTGTGGAACTTCGTGGCGAGCACCACGTCGTCGCGCCGTGCGGCGATGGCGGCCCCGACGATCTCTTCGCTCTCGCCCGACGCATACACGTCGGCGGTGTCGACGAGGTTGATCCCTGCGTCGAGCGCGCGGTGGATGATCCGGTGGCAGGCGGCGTGGTCGGTGTTGCCCCACGCGCCGAGCACCATGGTGCCGAGACCGAAGGTCGAGACGTCGATGCCGGTCCGGCCGAGCGTGCGTCGTTGCATGAGACGGCGAGGTTCCGGTCAGCTTGCGTCGCGGTGGGGCCACACGTGCGGGATGTCGAGTCCGGCCCGTTCGAGGATGCGTGCCTGGTGGTGCGATGCCATCTCGGCCAACTCGGCGACGTCGATCGCGGTGGGGTGACCGTCGGCGACCACGTGACGACCGGCGACGTAGACGTCGCTGACGCTGCGACCGTCGGTGCCCCACACGAGCTGGAGGCCGACGTCACCGCGAGGCATCCACCCCGGTGTGTCGGTGCGGTGGACGACGAGATCGGCCTGCTTGCCGACCGCGAGGGAGCCGACGCGCTCGTCCAGTCCGATCGCTTCGGCGCCGGCGATGGTGGCCAGCTCGAAGGCCTGGTGTGCTCCGAAGCGTTCGGGGTCGATGCGTGCGTCGCGAGCGATCCCGGCGGCCGCCGCGGCCGCTCGCAGGATGTCGATCGAGTCACCGGCGTTCGACGCATCGCACCCGAGCGCCACTCGTCCGCCACGTTCGACGATCTCGGCGTGACGCCCGTGCCCGCACACGCCCTGTCCGAGACGGAGGTACGCCCACGGGCAGTAGGCGATGGCGGTTCGGGTGGCGAGCACGAGCTCGATCTCCTCGTCGTCGAGCCACACGCCGTGACCCAGGAGCAGATGGTCGCCGAGCACGCCCAGCTCGTGGTGATGGACGACCGGCCGTCGGCCGCTCCGCTCGAGGTAGCGCTCGGGGTCGGACGACGTGGGCG
>JBCCTP010000028.1:0-19269 GCA_039198505.1 Actinomycetota bacterium
CCGCCGCCGGTGACGACGGCGACCTTCCCCGTGAGATCGAAGCTCTGCATCTGTCTGTCTCCCTGTGTCGCTGATGGTGTTTCCGGCGAAGCGACAGTGTGTGCCTGACCCACACTGTCGCCGGCGGGTCGGTCAGGCGGGGACCGCTCTGCGTTCCATGCCGGCCGCCTCGGCGAACTGATCCATGCGGTCGAGTCCACCCGGGCCGGCGAAGAAGAACGCGGGCACCATGATCCGACCCACGCCGGCCTCGATCATCTGTTCCACGCCGGCGGCGGGATCGGCCATCTGGGCGCCGAACATCGCGTTGATCTCGATCGACTCGGGATCGCGACCGGCGTCCTCGGCGGCCTGACGGACCCGGGCGATGAGGCTGCGCAGGCGTTCGGGATCACCCTCACCGGGGAAGTACCCGTCGGAGAGACGAGCGGCCCGCCGGATCGCCGCTTCGCTGTCGCCGCCGGTGATGATCGGGATGGTCTCCTGCACCGGTCGCGGGCTGCACGTGACCGGCGCGAAGTCGACGAACTCTCCGTGGAACTCGACCTTCGGCTCGGTCCAGAGCACCCGCATCGCCTCGATGTACTCGTCGTTGCGCTTGCCCCGCCGCTCCCACGGCACGCCGAGTGCGTCGAACTCCTCCTTCAACCAGCCGACACCGAGGCCGAGCTCGACGCGTCCACCCGACAGCTGGTCGAGCGTCGCCAGCTCCTTCGCGAGGACCAGTGGATTTCGCTGCGGGACGATGAGGATGCAGGTGCCGATCCGCAGTCCGGGGGCGGCCGCCGCAGCGAACGCGAGCCAGATCAGCGGGTCGGGGATGGGTGTGTCGTCCTCGGCCGGGATCTTGCCGTCGGCGGTGTACGGATACTTCGACTCGATCGTGGCGGGGAGGATCACGTGCTCACCACCCCACAGCGACTCGAAGCCCGCTGCGTCGGCGCGGCGGCACACCTCGAACGCCGCGTCCTGGTCGATGGCGATGCTGCTGGCGAACGCCAGTCCGATCTTGATGTCGGGCATGTCCTGGTCTCCGATCGACGTGGATGTCGGGTCGCGGCGTCAGCGCTTGCCGGACGCCTCGGGCGAGCGGGTCCACATGAGCGCCGAATCGAAGCTCAGCGTGTAGTCGGGCGTGAACTCCATGACGATGCGGCCGGGACTGTCGAGGAACTCCTGGAACGCTGCCGCGGCCGCCCGGTCGTCGGGGCGGAGGTGCGCGCAGAACTCGGGATAGAACCAGTCCTTCACCTCGCGCGAGTCGTGGACGACGCACTCACCCTTGTACGTCACCGTCTTCCCGCCGCCCATCGGCGTGCCCGTGCTGTTGATGCACACCGAGGCGCGAGGGAACCGCCGCACCGCGGAGACGCGGGCTCGCCGCTCGGCCGCGGTGAGCCAGAGCTTGCCGTCCTTCGGCAGGTACGACATGACGACACCGAACGCCTCGCCGGCCCGGTTGGTCCACATGAAGACGCACTCCTTGTGCGTGGACACGAGCTGGTTCTCCAACTCGGGCGACAACCCGCACTCGGTGAGGTCCTCGTAGGAATCGTGGTCGGCGGCGGCCATGGACGGACCCTACGAATCGTGGTCTGCGCCACGAGAGGCGGACGGGTGCCGGCCACGGGGGACGACGACGCCGGGCGACGCTGTCCCGCGTGGAGCCCGGCGTGCTCAGACGGCGTCGAAGCGGACGAGACCGCGCATCGTTCGGCGGACGAGACCGGCGGTCGGCGTCGGGAAGTGGGTGCCGAGCACGACGACGTCGGTGTCGGCGAGGTCGGCCACCAGACGCTCCCGCGTCCGCGTGGCGAGTGCCGAGTCGTCGTCGGCGTGAACCGCCGACACGTCGGGGTAGACGAACTGGAGCGGCGAGTGCGTGGCGTCGCCGGTGATCAGCGCCCGTCGTCCGCCGGACTCGATCTCGACGCACACGTGGCCGGGGCTGTGCCCCGGAGACGGCTGGAGGCGCAGGCACCCGTCGACCCGGTGGTCGGACGGCACGACATCGAGCAACCCCGCCTCACGCAGCGGTGCGACGCTCGGCTCCATCACCTCCATGTGGTCGTCGGCGACCGTGGCCTCGTACTCCTCGACGCTGACGAGATGTCGCGCGCGGCGGAACGTCGGCACCCACTGGTCGCCGTTCCACCACGTGTTCCAGCCCACGTGATCGAAGTGGAGATGGGTGCAGATCACGACATCGACCGCGTCGGGGCCACCCGGGATCGCGGCGGCCAACCGGTCGCCGAAGGTCGGGTCGCTCCGCATCGGGCGGACGATGTGAGCGCCCACGCACGTGTCGACGACGACGATCGACTCCGGGGTCTCGACGACGAAGCTGTGCGTCGACAGCAGGAGGCGGCGCAGGTCGTCGCGGACGTAGGGCCCGACCCACTCACCGCACGCCTCGATCCGCTCGTCGGTCAGGTCGGGGAGGAATCCGCGCGGGAACTCGGAGATCCCCTCGACCACGCGGGTGACCCTGACGTCGCCGACCTCCCACGACGCGACCGGCTCGTCGTCGGGCCGCAAGTCGAGTTGGCGGATGTCGCTGGTCGCGTCGCGCACCCGTCGATCATCGCAGAGCCACGATGCGATCGTGGTGGCTGTCCGACCGCCGAACCGCGTAGGGCGTCGTCCGGAGCCAGCGCTCGAAGTGGGTGCTCGGCAGCGGCCGAGAGATGCCGTAGCCCTGGCCGAGATCGCAACCGAGTTCGGCGAGGCGCGCCAGCGTCGGCTCGTTCTCGACCCCCTCGGCGACGACCGCCATCCCGAGGTGGTGGCCGAGATCGATCGTGGAGCGGACGATCACCTCGTCCTGCTGATCGAGCATCAGGCTGCTGACGAAGCTGCGATCGACCTTGAGCTCCTGTGCCGGGAGCCGACGCAGGTAGCTGAGCGACGAGTAGCCGGTGCCGAAGTCGTCGAGCGACAGACGGACGCCGCTCTCGACGAGTCGTTCGACCGTCGCGAGGGTCCGCGGTGTGTCGACCAGCAGCGACGACTCGGTGATCTCGAGGGTCAGGTACTCGTTGCTGATGTCGAACTCGTCGAGGCGCGACTCGATGCGTTCGACCAGCTCCTCGTCGACGAGGTCGAGCGCCGACAGGTTGATCGACACCCCGAGTTCGAAGCCCTGGGCCACCCACTCGGACACCGACCGCACGGCGTGGCACAGCACCTGGTCGGTGAGCTGGCGGATGAGGCCGCTCTCCTCGGCGACACGCACGAAGTCGGCCGGGCTGATGTTGCCGGCCGTCGGGTGCTCCCATCGGACGAGCGCTTCGGCTCCGACGACGGTCTCGGAGGCGATGTCGATCTTCGGTTGGTAGTGGACCGTGATCGCCTCGCCGTCGAGCGCCCGCCGGAGATCGGCGAGCAGGGCGAGACGCTCCGGCGTCCGCCGATCCATGTCGGACCGATACGTCTCGAACCCGACGTGTGTGCGCTTCGCCGCGTACATCGCGATGTCGGACCGACGGATGAGCTGAGCTGCGTCCTCCCCGCCCGGCCGTGCGAACGCGATGCCCACGCTCGCCGCCACGACCACCTGGTACTCGTCGATCGTCAGGGCGTCGTGGGAGTCGGAGATGATCCGATCGGCCAGCCGTCGGACCGCGTCGGGATCAGATCGGTGGACGAACAGCGCGAACTCGTCACCGCCGAACCGGCCGAAGAGATCGTCGGGTTCGATGACCGACCGGACCCGTTCGGCGAACTCGACGAGGACTCGATCGCCGATGTGGTGACCGAACGTGTCGTTGATCTCCTTGAATCGGTCGAGATCGAGGATCAGCGCGGCGTACTCGCCCGCTTGATCGACGACCGAGTGGAGTCGGAACTCGACGGCGGCGTCGAAGCCGCGTCGATTGAGCGCGCCGGTCAGACCGTCGTGCAACGCCGAGTGCTCGATCGCCTCGTAGAGCCATGCGTTCCGGATCGTCGGGGCGAGCTGGTCGGCATAGCGCTCCGCCCGCTTCCGGTCGGCCTCGTCGAACACGGTCGCGGCGACACTGCGTCCCTCGACTGCCAGGGTCCCGAGCTGCCCGCCCGCATCGGCGATCGCCACCTCGATCCGGATCGGGTCGCTCGGCGAGCCGCCCGCGTCGACCCCTCCGCCGACATGGTGCTGGGCGGCGACGTTGCCCTCGGGATCGATGAGAACGACCGAGGCCCGATCGGCGCGCAGCGCGTCGGTGATGCTCGGGAGCGCGTCGGCGAGGATCTCGTCGAGGTGGAGGGACCGGTTCACCGTCCGGGACAGGTCGTGGACGCTCTCGAGGTCGCGATGCCGTTGGGTCAGCCGTCCGTGCTGCATCGTGACGAGCCACATCAACCAGATCGGAGCGAGCCCGAGCGGGGCGAGGCGAGGATCGAGAAGGACCGGGATCACCGCCATCGCCGCAGCGAGCGTGGCGATCGGAGCGGTCGTCGACGCCGTCCGGATCTCCTCGAACAGCGTCGGGAAGAAGCGTCCGCGGAAGCAGCTGATCGCCGCCGACACGCCGACCAGGCTCACGAGCGTCGTGAGACCCGTCGCCAGCGCGACCGCGACGACGACCGAGATGTCGGAGCCCGGACCAGTCCCGACCATCGCTCCGACCACGACGTACGCCAGGGCGAGCTCGATGGCGAAGAGGCCCGAGTTGAAGCACAGCTTGTGCGGAGCCGGGCGATTGCGTGGAACGATGACCGCGAGGCTGCCGACGAGGCGGGCGGCCAACGCCGGGACGGGCCCGAGGAAGATGAGCGCGAACGCCGTCGGCACCTCGGAGATCGAGAAGGTGAGCGCGTCGTTGCGGTACTCGACGTGGAAGACCAGCCGTTCCGAGAGTGAGTAGCCGAGCGCCACGAGGACCACCGTCCACCAGGGCGCGGAGCGCAGTGACGTGCCCAGCAGCGGCGAGCCGGCGATCAGGACCGCACTCCCGACGGCGATCACCAGCGTGAGGATCCAGACACGCGTGACGGCGCGCTCCTCCGAGCGCGCCTGCGTCTCCGTGTCTCGATCCGCTGTCATCTCAGGTCACTGCCCGTCTCTGCCCGTCCAGGTCTCCTCTGTCCATCGGACGTCCGTCCACCGAACTGCAGTCCGAGACCGCCCGTCCGGCGACCGTGCCGCCGGATGCGGTTCGGTCGGGTCGGGACCGTACGGCCCGGTTCCGCCGGATCTCGCCGCTTGATCGAAGACTGATCGCCTCTGCACGGCACCGACACGTCGGCACGCCCGCCGGCGGCGGATCGTCACCTTCCGTGATCGACACCCACGTCCGGTGTGGGTCTTCGATGTCGCGGTCGCGGACGTCGTCGAGTGGAGAACCGGACCGGAACGATCGGTACGGTTCCGGCCCGTGCGACTGAACACGATTCGTCGAGGTGACGGCCCTCCCATCGTCATGATCCACGGCATGGGGACGTCGGCCGCCACCTGGGATCGGTGCGGCGAGCTGCTCTCCGACGCCTTCACGGTCGTCGCGGTCGACCTTCTGGGGCACGGCGACTCGCCCGTCCCCGAGGATCCGGCCGAGTACTCACGCGACGCAGCGCTCGCCGACCTCGACGACGTGCTCGAGTCGCTCGACGGCCCGGCGGTGCTGGTCGGACATTCGCTCGGCGGCTACCTCGCGCTCGCACACGCGGCCACGCGGCCGGGTGTCGCTCGAGGTGTCGTGGTGCTCAACACCGGCCCGGGGTACCGCGATGCGGAGAAGCGAGAGGCGTGGAACGAACGGTCGCGTCGCAACGCCCACCGATTCGGTGTGCCGGTGCAGGTGACCGAGCTGAACCTGCAGGAGGACTCGGTGGTCATGGACCGCCTCGCCGAGATGACCACGCCCACCCTGGTCCTGGCCGGCTCGGCCGACCGACCCGACTACACCGGCGCCGGCCAGTACCTGGAGCGCAAGATGCCGCACGCCCGGTTCGTGCTCATCGGCGGTGGCGGACACTCGATGCACGAGGACAGCCACGCCGTCGAGGTCTCCGACCTCGTCCGCGACTTCGTCGGTCACCTCCAGGACGAGTCCGCCGATCTGTGAGCGAGGCGCGCCGATCTCGGCGCGCTCGACTCACAGATGGAGAGGGGCCGGCCCGACGGCGACGCTCAGAGGTGGTCGGCGAGGAAGTCGGTGACCACGCCGACGGCCTCGGCGAGATGTTCCCGGCCGTCCGGACCCATGTAGTAGTGGCTCGCGCCGACGACCTCGTGCAGGTGCTTGCGGTCGTGGGGAACCGCCTCGTGGAGCCGGTGGGTGTGGCTCGGCGTGCACGCGTCGTCGGCGGTGTTGCCCACGACGAGCGTCGGGATGTCGAGGTTCTGCGAGGCGGTCAGAGCGTCACCCCGGGCGTGGTCGTAGCTCCACTGGCTCAGCCAACTGCGCAGGGTGCAGAACCGCGCGAGGCCGACCGGGCCGTCGTTGACGATTTTCGGGTCGCCGAGGTAGCACCAACCGGGACGCCGATCGCTGGGGTCGACCGCCGGATCGAGCCAGCGTGGGTCGGCCATCGTGCCGTACACCACGAAGGCGCGCTCGGCGTGGGGCTGCTCGGACGACCGGATCTCGTCGAGCTGCGCCTGGACGCTGGCCGTGATGCGTCGGTTCCGCTCGATCTGGGCGGCTCGGTACTCGGCGAGGAAGTCGTCGGAGTACGGCGGTCGATGCACCGCGTCGGCGGCGTACAGATCGAGTGAGGGATCCCGTTCGAACGGCGCGTCCTCGTCGCCGATCGACGGGTCGATCCACTCGGTCAGGGTGCCATGACGACTGATGTGGGCGGCGACCATGAGGAGGGCGTCCGCCCTCGGCAGGTTCTCGGCCGGCACGACGTACGGGTCGCCGGCGGGTGTGTCGACGATCCCGTCGCCGACCGTCGCGACCGACTGGTAGTACGCCGACAGCGACCCGCCACCCGACCATCCGCCGAGGACGACCTTCTCGTAGCCGAGCCGCTCGCGAGCGTCACGGATGACCGCGCCGAGGTCGGCGACGACCTTCTCCATGATGAGCGCCGAGTCGATCCCTCGGTAGCGAGAGTTGGCGAAGATGACGTGGTGGCCCGCTCGAGCGAGCCCTCCGACGAACGGCAGGTACATCCCGCCGCCGATCGGGTGCATCATCACGATCACCGTGTCGGACGGCGAGTCGAGGGGCCGGACGAGATGGCAGTCGAGTCCGATGATGTTGCCGCCGCCGCCGTAGACGTCGCTGAACGCGGCGTCCTCGGCGTGCACGACCACGTACGCGACTCGTTCGCATCCGGGCGGCGTGCCCGGGATCCGGGTGTCGGTCATGACGATCGCGCCGTCAGGACGCAGCCGGAGTGTCCGCGGCGCGAGCGGCGCGGGCGGCCACCGACTCGGACGGCGGGTCGGGGTGGCTGCCGTGCTCGGTCACGAGATGGTCGGGCGCCATGATCATCCGCTCGTACTGGCCGGGCGGGTACGCCATGTGCGGCTTGGCCGGGTCGATCGGAGGCTGGGCGATCGGCTGGTCGCCGGGCACGAACTCGTCGGGATCGCGGAACCGGGCCAGGTCGTCGGCGGACAGTCCGGCGAGCTCGGCCACCTCGAGGTCGACCCACACGTCGGGGTCGATCGCCGTGTCCGACGTGGCGATCTCGAGCGTGAGTCCCTCGGGACCGGCGAAGTACATCGAGTGGCACATCCCGTGGTCGAGAGGACCCATCACGTTGACTCCCCTCGACCGGATCCTGTCGCGCATCGCGAGCAGGTCGTCGAGGGTCTCGACCTGGAAGGCGAGGTGCTGCATCGTGCCCGGTGCCGAGGGTGCGTCGCCGGTGCCGGAGTGCGTGACGCCGGGGATCGGCTCGATCTCGCGGTTGGCCGGGAGCTCGACGAGCGAGAACGAACAGTGATCGTCGAGGTGGCAGAACGCGTGCCACGCGCCCTCGACGCCGTGCATCCAGAAGAGCCCGACGAGGCGGGCGCCGAGGACGTCGCAGAAGAACTCGAGTTGGCCCTTCATGTCGGCGGTCTGGATGGCGAGATGGTGGATGCCGGTGAGGCGCGTCATGTCGTTCCTCTCGAGAGGTTCAGGTGAGGGCAGGAGCTCCGAGTGTTCCGTCGAGCCCCGGGGTCGACGGAACGATCAGCTGGCGACGGCGTCGATCAGCGCGAGCATCTCGGCGGAGAACTCGTCGCCGGGCGTGTCGAGTTCGAGCATGCCGGCTCGGAAGATCAGCGCTCCGAGGATCGAGTCGGTCAGCGTGAGTGCACACGGGTGATCAGGACCGATCATCGCGCCGATCAGGTCGCGAATTCCGGTCCGGACGCGGTCGTGCATCTGCTCGTCGAGTGCACACCGCATGGCCTCGTGGTCGCGCGCGGCGGCCAACACGCTGATGACCGAGCCGCCCTTGCCGCACATCTTCTCGCCGAGCTCGGTGAGCAGCTGGGCGAGCACGTCGCGGGGCGGCCCGTCGAGGTGGGCGGGGTCGGCGAAGTCGATGTCGTGGCGCATGGCGGCGGCCACGAGGTCTTCCTTCGTCTCCCACCGCCGGTAGATCGTGGCGAGGCCGGCGCCGGCGCGGTTGGCGACTTCCTGCATCGTGAAGCCGTCCCAGCCGACGTCGTGCATGACGTCGACCGCGGCATCGAGGATCGCCATCGTGCGGTCGTCGGAACGAGGCCGTCCGCGGGTGACCGTTTCTGCGGTCTCGGAGGTCCCGGCGGAGCGGGACGTCTCGGCGTCGGTGAGCGACATGGGTCACATCCTAACGGAAGTGTTGACTTCCGGAAATGGTCGTTTCATACTGAAGTCCACATTACCGGAAAGGTTGATTTCCGGTAGCCGTCACTTCCGGCACATCACGACACACCACCACACATCACGACACACCACCACCCGCCCGAGGAGCTCACGTGCCCACCGACCTCACACCCCGCCAACGCAACGGCGTCCTCGCCACGATGTGCCTCGCGCTCATCGCCGTGGTCGCCTCCGTCTCCGGCCTCAACGTCGCTCTGACCGAACTCTCGGTCGAGCTCGAGGCGAGCACTGCACAGGTGCTCTGGATCGTCAACGCCTACACGCTGACCCTGGCCGCTCTGCTGCTCGGCATCGGCGAACTGGGCGATCGCTTCGGCCGCAAGCGGATCCTCATGATCGGACTCACGGTGTTCGCCGTGGCCAGCGGCCTGGCCTCCTTCGTCGAGACCTCCGAGCAGATGATCGCCCTGCGAGCCCTCGCCGGGCTCGGAGCCGCCATGATCATGCCGGCGACCCTGTCGATCATCACCGCCTCGTTCCCCGAGAGCGAGCGCGGCCGCGCCGTCGGCACGTGGGCGGGCTTCGCCGGCGCCGGTGGCATCCTCGGCCTGTTCGTGTCGGCCGCCATCATCGACAACGCCTCCTGGCCGTGGCTTTTCACCTTCCCGGTCGCCATGGCCGTCGCCTCGCTGATCGCCACGATCCTCGTGGTTCCCGACAGCAGGAGCTCCGAGGTCCACGGATACGACTACCTCGGCACGATCCTCTCGATCCTCGCGGTCGGCGGACTCGTCCTCGGCATTCACGAGGGTCCCGAGATCGGCTGGACCGCTCCCCTCACCCTCGTCGGCCTGATCGTCGGCGCACTGGCGACCATCGGCTTCATCGTGTGGGAACGTCGCACTGCGATCTCCCATGAGTCGGGCGGCCACGTCGCACCGGTGCTCGACGTCCGCATCTTCTCGAACCGCAAGCTCGCTGCGGCCTCGACCTCGCTCACCCTGGTCTTCGCGCTCATGTTCGGCGTCTTCCTCGTGGTGCTCCAGTACCTGCAGGCGGTGCTCGGCTACTCGGCGCTCACCGCAGCGAGCGGCCTCCTACCGATGGCGGCCATGATGATGTCGGTCTCGCCGATCGCCCCGCAGATCTCCGATCGCTTCGGCCTCGGCACCATCCTCGGCGTCGGCTCTGCGCTCCTCGCCGTCGGCTTCGCCATCATGGCGATGGCCGACAGCGACCCGAGCTACCTGTCCATCCTCCCGGGCCTCATCGTCGTCGGGCTCGGCATGGGTCTCGCCATGTCGCCCTCGACCACGGCGATCACCGAGTCGTTGCCCGCTGAGAAACAGGGCGTCGCCTCGGCGCTCAACGACACGGTCCGTGAGTTCGGTTCGTCCATCGGCATCGCCCTCATCGGTTCGTTGCTCGCCAGCGGGTACGGCTCGAGCATCGAGGCCACCGCCGAGCAGCTGCCCGACGAACTCGCCCACCCGGTCGAGGAGGGCATCGGTCAGGCGCTCGCCGTCGCCGGTCAGATGGGCGAGGAGGGAGCGCCGATCGCGGAGGCCGCCCGCTCGGCGTTCCTCGACGGCTGGGGCTCCACGATGTGGGTCGCCACCGCCCTCGCCGTCGTGGCCGGGGTCGCCGGGGTCTGGATGGCCCGTGGCCGCTCGACCGGTACGGCGACCGACTCCGGGAACGACCTCGCCGTCGTGATCCCGGACTCGCCCGCCGGGCTCACCGACGACACCGCCGACGTCGGCTGACCCCGTCGTCTCCCACTCCCCTCGACCACCCTCTCCACCACATCACGCCTGGGGTCTGGCCCCAGGCGTGATGTCGCGTGTCGGCGACACTTTGTGCCCGACCCGGACTGTCGCCGAGACTCGAGCGCATGGATGACGTCATCGACGTGTGGATGCAGCACCCGACGCTGCGCCACTTCCAGCACGAGATGTTCGACTCTCTGCGCCGTTGGATGGGGATGGAGACGCCCACCGAGGAGCTGCCGCTCGACCTCACGATCGGAGCGATGGACCAGGGTGGGGTCTCCGTCGGCCTGGCCGCCGCCTGGTACGGCCCGACCGGCGACCTGATCCACAACGACGACGTCGCCCGCTTCGTCGCGGAGCATCCCGACCGATTGCGCGGTGTCGCCGGTGCCGACATCCGCCGGCCGATGGATGCGGTCCGCGAACTCCGCGATCGCGTCGACGAGGGGTTCGTCGCGCTCCGCCTCGTTCCGTGGCTGTGGGAGGCGGCGCCGACCGACCGCCGCTACTACCCGCTCTACGCGGCGTGCGTCGACCTCGGGATCCCGTTCTGCACGCAGGTCGGCCACACCGGCCCGCTGCGGCCGTCCGAGACGGGGCGACCGATCCCGTACATCGACCAGGTCGCCATCGACTTCCCCGAACTGGTCATCGTGTGCGGACACATCGGCTATCCGTGGACCGCCGAGATGATCGCAGTCGCGGACAAACACGAGAACGTCTACATCGACACCTCCGCCTACTCGGCCAACCGGTACCCGGCCGAACTCGTCGAGTACCTGCGAGGCCGCGGTCGCCGGAAGGTCATGTTCGGCACGAACTACCCGATGATGACCCCGGAACGAGCCCTTGCGCGGTTGGGCGATCTCGACCTCGACGAGGAGACCACCGACCTGTTCCTCCGCGGCACGGCACGTCGGGTCTTCGCCCTCGCCTGATCGGGGCCCGGCGCGAGCGACAGTGTGTGCCTGACCCACACTGTCGCCCCGGCGGGGCGACGCACCGACCCACACTGTCGCCCCGGCGGGGCGACGCACCTACGGTTCGCGCATGTCCCACGACACCTCGTCCGTCGATTCGTCGCTCGATCCGGTCGCGGTCGACCACGTCCTGACCACGACCCGGTCGGTGCGCAAGCGTCTCGACCTCACGCGGCCGGTCGACCCCGACACGATCCTCGACTGCATCGACATCGCCGAACAGGCACCGACCGGCGGCAATCAGTCGAGCCGGCGCTGGATCGTGATCGACGATCCGGCGCGCAAGCAAGCACTCGCCGATCTGTACCGAGCGGCGGCCGGCGACTTCATCCTCGGGGCGCGTGATCGGACCGCCGGCACCGACCACCCGCAGGCACGGACGATGGAGTCGGCCGCCCATCTCGTGGAACACCTCCACGAGGTCCCGGCGATCGTGATCCCGACGATCATCGGGCGCCACGACGGGAGCGGCCGGCCCGGTCTCTTCGACTCGGTGATCCAGTCGGCATGGAGCTTCTGTCTGGCCGCACGCGCTCGGGGTCTCGGAACGGCCTGGGTCACGGCGGTGTTCGCCGATGAGAGCGCCGTCAAGCAGACGCTCGGCGTCCCCGACCATCTGACCGAGATCGTCATGCTGCCCGTCGCCCACACGATCGGCACCGACTTCCGCCGGGCACCGCGACGACCGGCACGCGACATCACGTCGTTCAACCGCTTCGGCCACACCTTCGAGAGCGGCCCCCATCACCCCGTCGAGTTCGCCGACGGGGTCGGCGGAATGGTCGAGGTCGACGTGAAGGCCCCACCGTCACGTCTGTGGCCGCTCGTGACCGACATCTCCTTCGGCGCCGCCCACTCCGATGAGTTCCAGGGCGCCGACTGGGTCGACGGCGCCGAGCTCGGTCTGGGAGCGAAGTTCGTCGGCCGCAATCGACACGCCGCGGTCGGCGAGTGGCAGGCGCCGTGCATGGTCGACACCTTCGAGCCCGAGCGCGCGTTCGGGTGGCGCTCCGGCGACCCCGAGAGTCCCGGCGCCCGGTGGCGATTCGACCTCGAACCGATCGCGGGCGGGACGCGGCTGCGTCAGTCGGTCGTGATCGGCCCCGGCCCGTCCGGCCTCACGCCGGCGATCGACGCGATGCCCGAGCGCGAGGCGCGCATCCTCGAACGGCGGATCGAGGAGCACCGCGCCAACATGCAGCGCGTCGTCGAGGCGATGCGCATCGCCGCCGAGTCCCCCGACGTCGACGACGGACCGCCCTCGTGATCGCTCGTACGAGGTCGAGCGTGACGCGGCGGACCGGTAAGTGCGTCGGGCGACCGGTTCTCCGGTTGCCGAAAGAGGTTGCGCTCGCCATACTGGCGCACGCAACTACATGCTGACGAGAGGACCCGAGATGTTGATCGCCCGAGTGAAGGTGACCGCCGACGAGGAGCGCCGTGACGAGCTCGTCGACACGCTCGCCGCCGAGGCCGAGACGATGCCCGAGGCATTCGCCGGCTGCGAGTTGTTCGTCGTCTCGGTCGCCGCCGACGACCCGAACACCGTGCTCATCGCCGAGGAGTGGGAGACGAAGGACCACTTCGACGCGTACGTCGGGTCGGCCCACTTCGCGTCCGTCATGTCGAAGGTCGCGCCCTGCCTCGCCGGGCCGCCCGACTCCGCGTACTACGAAGGTGAACGCGTCGGCCCGTGACCGGCCCGGAGACCGTTCCCGACGCCGGCTCCGACGCCGACCCGAGCGCGACACAGACCTCCGAACATCGGAACGACGATCCCGATCGGATCCACACGGCACCTCGGCTCGACGACGCGATCGCCTATCGACTCCATCGCACGAACCGGTTGCTCCTCACGCACCTCGGGCGCGTGCTGTCCGACCACCATGACGCGCTGACCCCCGAGTTGTGGTTCGTGCTCGCTCGCATCGACGACGACGGACCGCTCCGGCCGGTCGACCTCACCGAGCCGGCGCTCGTCGACGCTCCGAACGTGAGTCGACTCGTCGAGCGACTCGTCCGGACTCGGCTCGTCGAGCGGTCCCCCGACCCGATCGATCGGCGAAGCCACCTCCTGAACACCACGAGTGACGGCGCACACCTCGCCGCCGAGATCCGGACACGCGTCGTCCGCGAGCGCCGGCGCGTGTTCGACGGATTCACGGCTGCCGACCTCGACGTGCTGGGAACGGCTCTGACGCGGCTCGACGACACTCTCCGACCTCTCCTGACCGGCGAACGCACCGACTCCGCCACGCGCTGACCGTCGCCGGACCCGACGGCCTCGACATGATCGTCGCCTCGTTGGACAGCACGGTGACCCATCCACTACCAACGGCGGCGATGACGACGACATCGCTTTCGACCGACTACCTCATCGTGGGAAGCGGTGCCGTCGGGATGGCGTTCGCCGACACGCTCGTGGCCGAGAGCGACGCCGACGTGGTGATCGTCGATCGGTACGCCAAGCCCGGCGGCCACTGGAACTTCGCCTACCCGTTCGTGACCCTGCACCAACCGTCGCAGTTCTACGGCGTCGCATCTCGAGAGCTGAGCAACGGCCACGTCGACCAGGTGGGCCTCAATCGCGGCCTGCACGACCTCGCGAGCGGCTCCGAGGTCAGCGCCTACTTCGACGACGTGATGCGCCACACCCTGCTGCCGACCGGCCGCGTCCGCTACTTCCCGCTCTGCTCGTACACGGACGACGGCGACTTCCAGCACACGCTCTCGGGCGAGCGCTTCCACGTCGAGGCCACCACGGTGGTCGACTGCACGCTCCTCAACACCGAGGTGCCGGCGACGCACACCCCGAACTTCGAGATCGCCGACGGCGTCCGTTTCCTCCCGCTCAACGAACTGCCACGGCTGCGCGGGGCGCCGGACGGATACGTCATCGTCGGTGGCGGCAAGACCGGCATCGACGCCGTGCTGTGGCTTCTCGAGCACCGGGTCGATCCAGCGGCGATCACCTGGATCGTCCCGCGCGACGCATGGATGCTCAACCGCGGGAACATCCAGCCGGGCATGGAGTTCTTCGAGTCGACCATCGGCACCCAGGCCGATCAGTACCAGTCGATCGCCGAGGCGACGTCGATCGCCGACATGTTCGACCGCCTCGAGGCGTGCGGCTACTTCCTCCGCCTCGATCCCGACGTCCGGCCCTCGATGTTCCACGCGGCCACGGTGAGCGAGCTCGAACTGGAACAGCTCCGACGCATCGACCACGTCGTCCGCCTCGGTCGCGTGCGTCGCATCGAACTCGATCAGATCGTCCTGGACGACGGCGTCGTCGCGACGACCCCCGACCATCTCTTCGTCGACTGTTCGGCGCGAGCGATCCCGGCGCTCGAGCCACGGACGATCTTCGAACCCGACGTGATCCGTCCCCAGACGGTACGCGGCTATCAGCCGGCGTTCTCGGCGTCGTTCGTCGCCCACATCGAGGTCACCCGAGACTCGCTCGACGAGAAGAACCGGCTGTGCCAGGTGGTTCCTCTCCCCAACCACGACGTCGACTACGTCCGCCTGACGCTGGCCGCGATGACGAACCAGTACCACTGGGGCCTCGAACCCGACCTGTCCGACTGGATTGCGTCGAACCGTCTCGACGGGTTCAGCGCCACGATGCGCGACGCCCCGAAGGACGACGAGGTGAAACAGGAGATCCTCGCTCGCCTGCGAGCCAACGTGTTCCCGGCAGCGCAGAAGCTCGCCGAGTTCGCCGCCGAACTCTGAGCCGGCCGAACCGCTCCGGAGGCGAGGGCCGGCCGATGCTGTCAAGAATCTTTGACAACCAGAGGCCGTCGCCGGTACGCTCTTGTCAAAGATTTTTGACAGCACTCCGCCCGCCCGAGGAGTCCAACGGAGCCACGATGACCTTCCACGAACGCAGCGCACTCACCACGATCGTCGCCGTCCTCGTCACCTTCGGCGCGTACTTCTTCGTGCTCATCGCGGGTGTCGACCGACGCGTCGACGACATCGCCTACAAGCCGCTGCTCGTCCTCACGGTCATCGTGCTCACGGCGATCATGGCGATCAGCCACATCGTCCTCGCAGTTCGTGCGCCCGACGAGGCGAACCACCTCGACGAGCGCGACCGGACGATCTCCCAGCGCGCCGATCAGGTCGCAGGCGTCGTGCTCGCCTGCGTGGTCCTGCTCGTGATCTTCCTCACGATGGTCGAGGCCGCCCACGTGTACATCGCCAACTCGCTGCTGCTCGGTCTCGTCATCTCGCAGGTCGCCGGCGACTCCACGAAGCTCGTGCTGTATCGCCGATCGAGCTGATGGCGAAACCCACGAAGGTCACGAATCGGATCGGGGAACTGCGGCGTGACGCCGGCGAGGTGTCGCAGGGAGAACTCGCGACGGCCATCGGCGTGACCCGTCAGACGCTGAACGCCATCGAACGGGGCAAGTACTCCCCGTCGCTCGAAGTGGCCTTCCGGATCGCCCGCTTCTTCGATGTCGGACTCGACGACGTGTTCACCTACCGAGACGACGGCTGACACCACCGCCCGTCGGGCCCCCTCAGGTGAGGTAGTCGACCCCGGAGAGGTCGACGCTGACGGTCCAGAGCTCGGAGGCGACCGACTCGTCCTTCGCCCTGCCGGCCATCCCCACCTTCGCGGGGTGACCGCGGAACTCACCCAGACCACCGGGTCCGTAGTAGTCGCCCCCCTCGGCTGCGGGGTCGACGGCGGCCATCAACGTGGGAAGGGCGCCCATCGTCGCGCTCTGCGTCATCACCTTCTCGAACACCGGGCGGATGAAGCCGAGCACGCGGCTGAGCACGTCTCCGGCCGGTTCGTTGCCGAGGTTCGTGCTCGACCCTCCCGGATGTGCGGCGACCGACAGGATCGGCAACCCTGCCGCCGTCACCCGCTCGTCGAGCTCCCGCGTGAACAACAGGTTGGCGAGCTTGCTCCGGCCGTAGGCACGCCACGGGTGGTAGCTCACCGAGGCGTCGAGATTCTCGAAGTCCATCGTGCCGCTGCGGTGGGCGAGGCTGGCGATGTTGACGACCCGCGACGGCGTCTCGTCGGTGCCGGTCGCCGAGAGCGTGTCGAGCAGCAGCCCGGTCAGTGCGAAGTGCCCGAGGTGGTTCACGCCGAACTGCACCTCGACGCCCTGAGGCGTGAGGCGCTTCGGCGTGGCCATCAGGCCGGCGTTGTTGACCAGGACGTCGAGGCGATCGTGGTCGGCGAGAAACGTCTCGGCTGCCGAGCGGACCGAGTCGAGGTCGCCGAGGTCGAGATCGAGGATCTCCATCGACCCGCCGCCGGACGCCGAGCTCGCCTCGATGTCCGCCTCGGCGGCCTCGGCCTTCTCCCGTGATCGACACGCGAGCACGACGTGTGCTCCCTTCTCGACGAACACCCTGGCGGCCTCCAGGCCGATCCCGGAGTTCGCTCCGGTGATCAGGACGGTGCGTCCGGACTGGTCGGGGACGTCGGCGGCGGTCCACTCACTCATCCCGCCACGGTACGTCACACCGCGACCACCCCTGACAACTCTTGATCCGGAGACGTCACCGGAGTCGACCCGCCTTCACGATGACTTCAGGGTCGCCTCGCGATGGTGACGCCATGCCCATCGACGCGACCCCCCGGAACGCCGCCCACCTCTGGCGACGCGCGGCCTTCGGAGCGACTCGCGAGCAGATCGACCAGACCGTCCGCGACGGCATCGAAGCGACCGTCGAGTCGATGTTCGACCACCGTCGAGCCGTCGACGGCGGCGAGCCGCATCGCACGGTCGGGGTCATGGCGTACGAGACGCCGCAGCTGAACACGTGGTTCCTCCGCCTCGCGGCGACGTCGCCGACACCGGCCATCGAACGGCTGACGTGGTTCTGGCACGGCCACTTCGCCACGAACATCGACAAGTTCGAGGGTCCCGAGCTGTTCCACGCCCAGCTCATGACGTTCCGCCGACACGGAATGGGGCGGTTCGACGACCTCCTCAAACTGATGGCGCGCGATCCGGCGATGATCCTCTGGCTCGACTTGCACACGTCGGTCTTCGGGAAGCCGAACGAGAACTACGCCCGCGAGCTGATGGAGCTCTTCTCACTCGGGGTCGACGGCGGCTACACCCAGCGCGACGTCGCCGAGGCCGCCCGGGCGTTCACCGGCTACACGATCAGCGAGTTCCCCCGACCGACTCGGGCGTGGGTCTCCTCGGCCCTCCACGACGACGGCGAGAAGCAGATCCTCGGCCAGACCGGCCGCTTCACCGGAGACGACGTGGTCGACATCATCGTGCAGCGGCCCGAGTGCCATCGCTTCCTCGCCACCCGCCTCTGGACCCGGTACGCCGGAACGGTGCCGGCGCCCGGCGTCATCGACGAACTGGCGGCGGCGTTCGCCCGACGCCTCGTCGTCCGCGACCTGGTCGTCGCGATGTTCACCCACCCGGCGTTCTACGCCGACGACGTCCACGTCGGACTCGTGGCGCAACCGTTCGAGACGGTCGCGAACGCCGTCCGCGGCTTCGGCGTCGACCTCTTCGACGCCAGCACGCAACCACTCACCGACGACGAGGACCTCGTCGACGTCGGTGCCTTCCCGTGGTGGATCCCGCTCGAGATGTTCGAGGAGATGGGTCAACTGCTCGCCCACCCGCCGAACGTCGGCGGCTGGCCCCACAACGACGCGTGGATCGACGCCACTCGCTCGATCGGCCGACTGAACGCCGGAATCCTCTTCGCCGAGTCGGTTCTCGAGGCGGACACACCGGTCGTCCGCGAGATCGAAGCGGCCGCCGGCCGAGACCCGCGCGCTGCCGTCGCTCTCCTGATGGAGGCGTTCGGACACGTCGAACACTCCGCCGACACCGAGGCCGCCGTCGTCGCCGCCCTGACCGCCCCGCCCGACGATGTCGGGCCACTCGCCAGTGCGATCGCCATCGCCTTCACGTCCCCCGAGGTGACCCTGTCATGATCCACGAACCCACCCCCTCACGCCCGTCGCCGTCCGGGCGCATCGACACGCCGCGATCGTCGCGACGTCGCTTCCTCCAACTCGCCGGGCTCGGCGCCGTCGGTGCGACCGGTGCCTTCGCCGCGCCGACGCTCGTCGGCCGCCTCATGGCCGAGGAGTCGACGACCGGCAACTTCGGTCCCGACCCGGGCGGATCGACCGCCGGCAGCGGCGAACGCGATCCGGGCCGGATCCTCGTGTCGATCCAGCTCGGTGGAGGCCTCGACTTCCTCAACACCGTCGTCCCGCTCGACGACCCGCGCTACGCGACGGTCCGCGGCGACGGGACGCTCCGGCTCGGCGAGGGCGGCGACGGAGCGCCCACTCTCCACCAGCTCGACTCGTCGTTCGCGCTCAACTCGACGCCCTACCTCGCCGACCGCTGGAACGCAGGAGAGCTCGCGATCGTGCACGGCGTCGGCTCGGAGGGATCGAGCCTCAGCCACTTCGACGCGACCGACATGTGGGAGAAGGGCAGTCCCGACTTCGGGACCACGTCGGGATGGTTGGGTCGAGCGATGGCCGACCTCGCCGGCGCCGACCCCGATCCGCTGCTCGCCGTGAGCATGGGCGGGGTCAGCCCCTCGATGTACGCGGACGGATGGAGCCCGGTCGGTCTGCGCCCCGAGGCGCGCATTCCCTGGTCGGCGAACTTCAGCGACCAGTACCGATCGCTCGACCGGGCGATGGCCGACCTCACGTCGTCCGACGGCGACGACCTCTGGACGCGCACCCGCAACAGCCAGCTCGACCTCCGCGGCATCGGCGCCCGTCTCGGACCGATCGTCGACGGC
>JBCCTP010000029.1:0-19216 GCA_039198505.1 Actinomycetota bacterium
CAACGCTCTTCGAGCGCGACGTTCGACTCTTCCTGACGTCCACAGAGGATCTTGGTCGCACCGAGGTCGTTGAAGCGGTTACCAGCACCCTGGCCGGCGATGAACTCGGTCTGACCGACGTGTGTGAGAGCGCCGATGTCCTGGTACTGGTTCACGCCCGAGTTGAGCGTGATGACCGGGATGCCCTCACCGACGGCTGCCTGCAGCGGGCCGACGAGCTGGTCGGGGCTCGGCAGCGAGGCGGCGATGCCGCTCGATCCCTCGGACACGGCCTGCTCGATGAGCTGGACCTGCACGCCCGGGTCGTTGACCGACTCGAGCCAGACGCAGTCGACGCCGAGGTCGGAACACGCCGCCTCCTGACCACGCTTGACGACCGACCAGAACGGCCCGCCGTCCGAGTGGGTGATCATGTGGAGGGTGATGTCACCGGACTGGGTCTGGTCGACCTCTTCGGCGTCACCTTCGCTCGCGCTGGCGTCGTCGCCACCGTCGTCGGCGTCACCCTCGCTGGCGCTGGCGTCGTCGCCGCCGTCGTCGGAGTCACCTTCGCTGGCGTCGTCGCCGGCGTCGGCTTCGCTGGCGCTCGCGTCGTCGGCGTCGCCGTCATCGTCGCTGCTGCACGCACCGGCGATCATCGCGAGTGCCGCCACGGAGGCGAGCAACTTCTTGGTCTTGGTCATGGTCTCCCCTTGGATAGGTGTTCGGGTTCGAGGTCTGCCGAGGCAGGCGCCTCGATCCCCCTCAGGTACTCGATGCTCGCGAGAACATCGAGAACGGGGCCGCTTCCTTCGGGTGGGACACCCGTGGTGATGGCGGCGTCTTGTTCGAGTACGTACCACTGGTCGTACCCGCGAGCTTCGAGGCGACGGACGATCTCACCGATCGGGACGTCGCCACGTCCGAGGTTGCTGAACATGCCGGCCTGGACGCCCTGCATGATCGTCTGCTCCCCCCGGAACACCGGGAGGGCGAGTTCCATCACCACGTCTTTCAGGTGGACGTGGCGGATGCGATCGAACGCCAGATCGAGGAACCGCAGCGGGTCCATCCCGCCGATCTGCATGTGGCCCATGTCGAAGGTCCACCCGGCCTGGGAGACCTCGAGGACGTGCTCGATGTCGGACTCGGTCTCGACGATGGTGCCGAGGTGAGGGTGAATGGCCTGGGTCATGCCGTGCTCGACCACGATCTCGTCGACCCGGCTGAGCATCTCGCCGACATGCCGCCACGCGGTGGCGTCGAGGTCGGGTCGAGGACCCCAGTCCCAGTCGGTGACGCCGGCCGTGACGAACACGGTGCCTCCCGCGGCGGACATGAGCTCGGCGGTCCGTCGAGCGGCGTCGAGCGTGGCATCGACCTGGGCCGGATCGTGGAGCACGAGCGGCACGAAACCGCCGATCATGGTGAGGTCGTACTCGGCGCACAGGTCGCGGAGTTCGACGGGGTCGGTGGGCAGATAGCCGTCAGAGCCGAGCTCGGTGGCGGTCAGACCGAGGTCGCGCATCTCGCCGAGCACCCGATCGGGCGGCAGCTCGACGCCCCAGCCCGGCACCTCGCAGACACCCCAGCTGATCGGCGCGCCGGCGAGCCGGTCGACCATCGCCATCGATTCCCCCATCTCTCGTTCTCGGGCCGGACCCCCAGATCCGAACCCCCCGTTCGAGCGCTCCGTCACTTGACGACCGGCGATTAGAGCGCTCTAATTCCCGGCACACTATGACCGGCGACACACCTGGTGTCAAGCGATGCGGAGACGATCCGGCGACATGACACAGGTGACCCAGCAGCAGGTGGCCGAGAAGGCCGGCGTCTCGCCGGCGCTCGTGTCGCTCGTGATGCGCGGCGCTCCCAACGTGAGCGACCACCGCCGGCGTCTGGTCCTCGAGGCGGCCGCCGAGCTGGGGTACCGCCCCAACGTCCTCGCCCGGAGCCTCGCCAGCCGACGCACCCACACGATCGGCGTGGTCGTGAACGACCTGCACAATCCGTTCTTCGCCGAGGTCGCCGACGGCATCCAGGCCGCCGCCGACGAGGCCGACTACCGACTGTTGTTCGGCAACGGTCGCCACTCGCCGGAGGGTGAGGCCGTCGCCGTCGAGACCTTCCTCGAGTTCCGCGTCGACGGCGTCATCGTGGCGGGCACACTCGAGCTCGCGTCGATCGAGGAAGCCGCACGAGCGGTCCCGCTCGTCGTCGTGGCGCGAAGTGAACACATCGCCTGGGCCGACACGATCAACACCGACAACGAGGCCGGCGCGCATCTCATGGTCGATCACCTGGTCGCGGCCGGGCACCGGCGGATCGCCCACATCGACGGCGGGGGCGGCGCCGGCGCAGCGCACCGATCCATCGGCTACGTCGACGCGATGCGACGGCACGGCCTCGACGATCACATCCAGATCGCCGCCGGCGACTTCACGGAGGACACGGGGCGCGCAGGCGCCGCTGAGCTGCTCGACCGACCCCGACCACCCACGGCGATCTTCGCCGCCAACGACCTGTCGGCCATCGGCGCGTTCGACGAAACACTCTCGCGGGGGATGCGGATCCCCGACGACGTGTCGATCGGCGGCTACGACAACATCGGGCTCGCCGCAATGGCGCATCTGGGGCTGACGACGATCAACCAGCCGAGCGAGGACATCGGCGCCGCCGCACTCGACATGCTGCTCCAGCGCGTCGAGACGGGACGCGACGCGACCGAGCACGTCGTTCTGCAGCCCGAGCTCGTCGTCCGCACGAGCTCGGGTCCACCGCCGGGAGATCCGACATGAGCGGATCCATCCGCCGGCCCGTTCGCATCGGGGTGCTCGGCACGAGCTGGTGGTCCGACTCGATGTATCTGCCCGCCCTGGCCGCCCACCCCGACGCCGACGTCGTCGGACTCTGCGGTCGCACGCGGTCGACCGCCGATGCGTTGGCGGCCGAGTGGGGGGTCCCGTGGGTGTCGGTCGATGCCGACGAGTTCTGCGACCCCGAGCGGCTCGACGCGGTCATCGTCGCCACGTCGAACGACAGCCACGAGCCGATCACGCTCACCGCGCTCGACCGCGGTCTCCACGTGCTGTGCGAGAAGCCGGTCGCCACCACCACCGTCGGCGTGCGGCGCATGGCGGACCGCGCCGCCGACTCGGGAGCGATCACCCTCGTGCCGTTCACGTATCGGTACATGCCCGTGTTCCAGCACGTGCGGCGCCTCCTCGACGACGGGTCGGTCGGCGACCCGTTCCACCTCTCGATGCGGTACTTCGCAGGGTTCGGTCGTGAGCCGGGGTACAACTGGCGGTTCGACGCCGAGCGCGCCGGGTCGGGCGTCCTCGGCGATCTCGGGAGTCACTGGCTGCACGTCGCCCGCTGGCTGCTCGGCGAGGTCACCGAGATCGGATGCGTGAGCGGCCGGTTCGTCGAGCGTCCCGCGCGCCCAGACGGAAGTGAGTACGAGCGCAGCGAGGACTCCGCGCTGATGACGGTGCGCTTCGAGAGCGGCGCGTACGGCGCACTGCAGGTGTGTTCGGTCAGCCACGAGGGGACCGACTTCGATCAGACACATCACCTCGATCTGCACGGCACCGGTGGCTCGGTCTACGCGCTCAACGACTGGTCGGCGGTCCAGGAGATCCGCTACGTGGCCGCCGGCTCGCCCGGTCCCGCTTCGGCCATCGACATCCCCGACGACATCTGGGGTGCGTGCCGGCGCGAGCGCGTCCACGACACATATCGCGACGTCTTCCGTGTGGAGCGACGGATGATCGGCGACTGGGTCGACGCGGTCCGCGACGGTCGCCCCGTCGACGGACCGCTCCGACCCGACCTCGCCGAGGGCGCCCGGGTGCAGCGCCTCCTCGAGCTCGCGGTCGAGTCCGCCGCGGGCGACGGTCGGCTGCTCGATGCGACGGGCTGAACGGATCGCCGGCGTCGCGGTCGTCGTGGCGTCGGCGCTGTGCGGATGCGTCGCCGACGACCCCGACCCCCCGGTCGGTCAGGTCGGTCAGGTCGACGCCGAGCGGCTGATGCGGTCCGGCGTCGGGATCCGGGCGTCCGGATGCAGCCTCGTCGATCAACTCGGCAGTGGCATCGCCGTCGGCGACGCCCGCACGATCGTGACGGCGGCGCACACCCTCGCCGGTGCCCGCGAGCTGGCCGTCGAGACCTTCGACGGTCGCACGATCGCCGCCGAGCTCGCGGCGTTCGATCCCGAGCGTGATCTCGCCGTGCTGCGCACCGCCGAGCCGATCGGAGCGGACGACGTCGTGGGCCTCGATCTGGCCGACGTGACGCTGGGCGGCGCGACAGTCGTCGTGTGGGATCCCGACGACGGTGTGTCGACCGCCTCGGTCGACGTGACACGACGGCTCGCCATCACGATCGAGGACATCTACGTCGAACGCGAGGTTCGTCGATCGGGTCTCGAGATCGCCGGCGAGATCGTGGTCGGAGACTCGGGCGCGGGGGTCGTCGATGGCGACGGGAACGTGATCGGCATCGTGTACGCCGCCTCGCGGGACCGAGATCTGGTGGGGTTCGCAGTCGATCGAGACGAGGTCGACTCGGTGCTCGCCGCCGCCGACGCGGCTGCCGCGGGCGGCACCGAGATCGAGCGAGGTCGTTGCATCTGACGTCCGTTCCACCTCACGGCGCGGCGCGTAGGGTGCGGGCGTGGACGGTGCGGCTCCCGAGTCGGTCGACGAATTGAGACCCGACCTCGACCTCGCCCTCGGGATCGCCGACGAGGTCGACGCCTTCACGCACCCGGCGTTCGTCGGCCGCGACCTCGAGGTCGACTGGAAGCGGAACGCGACCGAGGTGACCCGGATCGATCGAGGTGCCGAGACCATGGTGGTCGATGCGCTCGCCGCCGCCCGGCCGCATCACGGCGCGTTCGGCGAGGAGCACGGCCACGCGGGCGACGTCGACTCCGAGTGGCAGTGGGTCGTCGACCCGATCGACGGGACCTCGGGGTTCGTTCGCGGGATCCCGGTGTGGGCGACCCTCATCGCGCTCGTGCACCGTGGGCGGCCGGTCCTCGGTGTCGTGTCCGCACCGGCGCTCGGCACCCGGTGGTGGGGCGGAGTCGGCCTCGGGGCCCACGTCCGGACCGCAGACGGCGAGCGGTCGATCACGGTGTCGCGCGTGGATCTGCTCGCCGAGGCGCAGGTCTCGATCACCCACTCGTCGGGTTGGGACGAACTGGGTCTGACCGACGCACTGGTCGGTCTCCAGCGGGGGGCACGTCGGAGCCGGGGCCTGGGGGACTTCTGGCAGCACATGCTGGTCGCCGAGGGAGCGGTCGACCTCGCCGTCGACGCCATCGGGGTCGAGCCCTACGACCTGGCGGCGATCCAACCGATCGTCGAGGCGGCGGGCGGTACCTTCACCGATCGCCACGGCGAGCCGACCCATCGACACGACTCGGCGATCAGCAGCAACGGGCTGCTGCACCGACTCGCCGTCGACGCGCTCGGCTGACCGGTCGTCGGTCGGTCGCTCAGCCGGCGGCCTGGCGCACACGACGCCGTCGGCCCAGCCGACGCCGGAGACGACGCTGCGCGGCGAGCCGCCGACGCTCATCGAGCTCGACATCGACGTGTGAGTGGGAGAGATCGTGATGGAGGATCGGGTTCATGGAGCACATTCAAGCAGATTGAATGAGATGATTCAACCTCCTCGAATGAAGATTCACAAGAGTTGAATCAATGTCGGGAACCGGTATCCTCTCGGCGTGTCCGACACGCAGGGGGACGGTGGCTGGGAGCCGGTCGAGGACGCGGCCGAGATCGCCGACGTCCGTCTCATGGAGGACCTCGACCTGATCCCCGACATCACGCACCCCATTCGCGGCCCGATCATGCGGCGGCTGAGGAATCCACGATCGGTGGCGGAACTCGCCGAGGCGATGAACGTGCCCGTGACCCGGCTCTACCACCACGTCAATCGGCTCGAGGAACTCGGGATCATTCAGGTCGTGGCGACGCGCCGTTCGGGGGCCACGACCGAGCGGAGGTACCAGACGGTCGCCCGCTCGTGGAAGATCGAGCCCGCCACCGCACGCGACCTCGATCGCGGCGATCTCGCCCAGGCGTTCGGGTCGATCTTCGATCTCGCCAAGATCGGACTGCAACGCGAGATCGAGGCGGGTCGCCTACCTCCCGGAGAGGGCGACGAGGGGCGCATCGAACTCGCCAACACCGAGGTCTGGTTGACCGACTCCGAGCTGCGGGGGTTCGTCGAGCGGATGGGCGCACTGATGGGTGAAATCGTCGAGACGTCCGACGAGCACCGCGCCGACGCGCAGTCCGTCAACGTGTTCACCGCGATCTACCCCGAGGGCTCCTGATCCGACGACGCGTTCGTCGGCGTGTGGCCGATCGTTCACCGGGAGTTTGATTGACGCTCATCGATATGGGTGGTGACGTGGTTGCCCGCGACGAGGGGAGTCACGATGAGCAACGACGACACACCGCTGGAGCTGACCACCGAACAGATCTTCCTGATCCGGCAGTCCGCCCGACGGCTGCAGGACGAGTTCGACGGCGTCTTCAACGCCGAGACGATCGAGCGGTACATCACCGACTCACAGGTCAAGATCGGCGAGCGTGCCCGCTTCGCCAACTGGATGCCGGTCCTGGTCGAACGATTCACTCGTGACCGGCTGAAGGCACTCGCCCGGCTCGAGACCGGCGACCTGTCGATGCCGGCGGTGCTGTTCCTGTGCGTTCACAACGCCGGTCGCTCGCAGATGGCGGCCGGGTGGCTGCGTCACCTCGCCGGCGATCAGGTCGAGGTGTTCTCGGGTGGGTCCGATCCGGGCACCGAGACCAATTCGGTCGCAATCGAAGCCATGGGCGAGGTGGGGATCGACATCTCGACCGAGTTCCCGAAGCCGTGGACCGACGAGATCGCCCGCGCCGCCGACGTGATCGTCACGATGGGCTGCGGCGACGCCTGCCCCATCTACCCCGGCAAGCGGTACGAGGACTGGGAACTCACCGATCCGTCGGGGCAGCCGATCGAGATCGTCCGCGAGGTGCGCGACGACATCCGGACCCGGGTGGAAGCGCTCGTCGCCAGCCTCGAAGTCACCCCGGCCTGACGCTTCTCCGCAGTCGGCGCCGGAACGTCGCCGGTTCCTCACCGCGTTCGACCGCACCGAGGAGTCGCTCCAACTCGAGTTCAGCGCGCACCGCTCGCCGCCCCCCGGACCGCGCGACGACGGCGCCCGTGACCGCGCACGGGATCGCGACGACCGGCCAGATGATGACGGCTTCGGCGATCCCGATCGTCGCGGCACCGATGCTGGCGACGCCGAGGGCGCCGCTCCCCAGCAATCGCCGCGTGCGATCGACCTGACGATCGACGCGCAGCCGCACCATCGAGCCGGCGCGGCCAGAGGTCTGCGGAACCGCCTCGACGTCGATGCGATCGACCGTTCCCAGTCCTCCCTCGCCACGCAAGCCGACGACTTTGCGCCCCACTCGAGCGGCGACGTCGCTCCGACGGATCGCGACGAGCCGGTCGCTGGACCGTCGATCGCAGCGCAGCCGGTGGACGTCGCCGAGCCACGCCTCGATGCGGTCGATCGCCACGTGGGGAGGCACGGTCAGGCTGCGCTCCACGACGACGCTCGGCGGGCCGGCGACTCGGTCGAGTGCGGCCGGCGTGCCGGGCTCGACCGTGAACGTCTCGATCGCGGCGGCGTTGCGCACGGCGTCGGGGTCGATGCCCACCTCGGCGGCCGCGTCTGCGAGCGCGTCGACGTCGATCCGTCGATCGTCGAGGTCGGCGTCGTCTCCCGAGGAGAGCTCCTGCGCGCGGGAGAGGATCCGTTCCACGGCCTCCCGATCGACGCGGTCTCCCACGTCGATCACGATACGACCGCCTCGTGAGAGGAGCATCCGAGACCGGCAGTCGAGGACACACGTCGCACCGATCCCCGGTGCCCTTCGCGTCAGCTCATCCCGCCACTTCGGACGGATGAGCTGCGGTGAGTCCGGCTCAGCCGGGCTGGGAGCCCACGATCGAGACGAAGCTCACGCACGAGCCGGGTGAGCCACCCAAATTGTGTGTGAGGGCCTTCGTCTTCTCACCCTTGGTGATCGCCTCGATCTGACGGTCGCCCGCCTCGCCTCGCAGCTGCAGCCACGCCTCGAAGAGCATGCGCAGGCCGGACGCACCGATCGGATGACCGAACGACTTCAGCCCGCCGTCGGGGTTGACCGGAAGCTCGCCGTCGAGGTCGAACGTGCCCGCGAGCACCTCTTTCCACCCCATGCCGCGCTCGGCGAACCCGAGGTCCTCCATGAGGACCAGTTCGGTCGGGGTGAAGCAATCGTGCACCTCGGCCATGGCGATCTCGTCACGCGGGTGCTCGATGCCGGCCTGCGAGTACGCCTCGTCGGCCGAGCGGACCACCTCGGTGAAGGTCGTGTAGTCGTAGTCGGGGTCGACGGTGCCGGTCGACGGGCCGGCCACGAACGACAGCGCCTTCACGAAGATCGGATGGTCGGTGTAGTCGTAGGCGTCCTCGGCGCGCACGATGATCGCCGCCGCCGAGCCGTCGCTGACGCCCGAGCAGTCGAAGATGCCGAGGGGACCCGCGACGAGCGGGGCGCAGGCGATCTTCTCCTTCGGCACTTCGCGCTGGAACTGGGCGCGCGGATTGAGAGCGCCGTTGCGGTGGTTCTTCCAGGCGATGCGGGTCAGGACGTCCTTCATCTCGGCCTCGTCGACGCCGTACTTCTCGGCGTACGCCGGTGCGAGGAACGAGAACGACGCCGGAGCGGTGATCTGCGCGGCCGACCCGTCGTGTGCCACCGACTGGACGACGAGACCGGAGTAGCCCGAGTCCTTGAGCTTCTCGACGCCGATCGCCATGACCCGGTCGTACGCTCCGGACGCCACCGCGTAGCAGGCGTTGCGGAACGCCTCGGAGCCGGTGGCGCAGTAGTTCTCGACGTGGGTGACCGGCTTGTGGTCGATGCGGAGCGGTCGGCTCAGGGTCAGGCCGGAGAGGCCCGAGCCCATCGTGCCGAGCCAGAACGCGTCGACGTCGTCGAGCGCGATGCCGGCCGACTCGGTGGCGGCCGACGACGACTCGATGAGCATGTCGTCGACGCTCCGGTCCCAGTGCTCGCCGAACGGCGTGCACCCCATTCCCACGATCGCCACCCGGTCACAGATCCCGTTGGACGCCATCTCGATCTCCTCTCGTCGCGCGACGTGCCTGGCACGTCACGAACACCTCGTCGCGTGACGGGCCTGGCACGTCACGAACATCAACCCGCCGGGCGGGCCTTCCAGAAGTAGTTGTGGATCCCGTCCACCGTATACAGCCGACGGAAGGTCATCTCGACCCGGTCGCCGATCCGGACCGCATCGGGGTCGACATCGGTCAGCTCGATCTGCATCCGTCCGCTCGTCGCACCCGCCGGGTCGTCGGGGTCCTCGAAGTCGACGATCGCCGCCACGACCGGCGGGGCGAGGCTGTACGCGAGCCGGTCGACCGTGAACGTGGCGATCCGAGCGGTCCGATCGGCCATCGGCACCGGTTCCATCTCGTCGATCGCACCCGAACCGACCGCGACGCGACCCGGCGGGAGGTGGACGAATCCACCGTCGTCCTTCGCACCGACGAATCCGTACTTCCACGACGTGCCCCGCAGGCTCGGCGGCGACGCCGGACGGTCGGGTTCGGGCCGGCGGGGCGGTTCTCGTTCGAGGAAGCCCCGCCACGTGAGGAACGCCGCGTAGTCGACCGAACCGGTCCCGGCGGCGATCTGCCCGTCGACCGTCGATGCCCGTCGCTCGGCGAACGCCGCCAGTTCGTCGGTGGCCTCGAGGAGCCACGCGTCGCAGCCGTCGGCGAGGTGCACCACGAGGATGCGTTCGCCCGGCTCGGCCCGGTCGAGGGCGTCGCACAGCATCAGCGCCCAGTGCGCCGCTCCGGTGTTGCCGACCGCGGCCGACCGGTCCTCGGCGAACCTCTCGGCAGCGACGCCGAGGGATGCGGCCACGGCCCGCACCGACCGTGCGTGCAGACCGGTCACCACCACGTGCTCGACCTCGCCCGGTCCGATGTCGACGGACGAGAACGTCCGCTCGATCGCCTGCTGCGCCGTCGGCACGTAGGCGTGCTCCCCGAACCGCTCCTCCCACTGGCGTGAGTACGACTCGCCCGGGACCCGCCACCGGTCGATGAACTCGGCCGAGACCGACGCCGACGCGAGCGGCACGGCGATCGGCGAGCGGCCGTCCCAGGAGCCCCCGAAGTCGAGGGCGGCCGCGGCATCTCCTCCCGACGCTTCGTCGGCCGACCCCGGCCGACCGGTCCGGACGTCGGACAGGACCGCCATTCCCCCGGCGGCTTGCGCGGTCCACGCTGCGCCGATCGAGGAGCGGGCGGCGCCGATCGCGTCGAACGCCGGCACCGCGTCGTCGAGCCGCAGGGCGGCATGCACGGCGGTGGCGTTCGTCTTGTCGAGGTACCCGGGCGCCGTGGTCGAGAACACGAGCAGACCCGGCCGAGCCGCGTCATCGGGGAGTGCACCGAGGGAGCGCCGAGCGGCTTCGACGCCCATCGACGTGGTGTCCTCGTCGTAGCCGGCGACGCTGCGCGTCCCCCGTCCGCCGCCGCTCCCGAGCACACCCGTGATCGACGAGCGGTCGAGACGCCAGTACGGGACGTAGGTGCCGTAGGAGACGAGTCCGTTCATGAAGGCAGCGTCGCAGAGCGAGGGATCGGCGAACGACTCCCGCCTTCTCGTGCTCGGCAGCGTTCGGGAGGGCCGCGACCTGACACGAGGAGGGCGGCCGAGGCCGCCGGGGCCGCCGGGGCCGCGACGACCTCACGCATGGGGATTCATCGGCTCTCCGCACGGATGGCATTCGACCTGGACGGTGAGGTGATCGATCTCGAGTCCACTCGAGGCCCTCTCGGTCAGCTCGGCCGTGAGCACCTGCGAGTCGTGAACACTCATCTGGCCGGCGACCACGACGTGGGCCGAGCCGCTCCGACGCCCGGCACCGAGCGTCCGGAGATGGACGTGATGCACTCGCTCGACCGACGGATGGGCGTTCAGAAGCACGGCGAGCTGACCGGCGTCGAGACCGTCGGGCGAACGGTCGAGGAGCACGGCGGCGGCCGAGCGAAGCAGTCGAGCGGTCGACCAGACCACGGCGGCCGAGACCACCAGCGACGCCACCGGGTCAACCCACGTCGACGACGTGTTCACGATCACGAGGCCGGCGACCACCACCACGACCGATCCGGCGAGGTCGGTGAGGAGATGCAGCCGAGCGGCCCGGAGTGTCAGCGCCTCGTCGCCGTGTCCGTGCCCGACGAGGAGCACACCGACTCCGTTCACCGCGATCGCGACGAGGCCGATGAGCACCACTCCCCCGCCGTCGACCGCCTCCGGCTCGACGAGCCGCTCGATCGACTCCACCACGATCCACACCACCGATGCGAGCAGGATCAGTCCCGACACGAATCCACCGAGTGCGTCAGCCCGGCCGAAGCCGTAGGACCACGTCGACGTCGACGCTCGGCTGACCATCCGCAACGCCACGAACGCGGTGATCAACCCCAGCGCATCGACTGCTTGATGTGCCGCATCGGCCAGCACGACGACCGAACCGATGGCGAGACCCACACTGATCTGCACGATCGCGAAGGCCACGTTGATGCCGGCCGCGACCCCGAGTCGCACCGCCGACCGCTCGTGGCCATGTCCGTGCTCGTGTCCATGCACATGTCCGTGCTCGCGCACATGACCGCGCTGACCGTCGTGGTCGGAGTGTCGCTCCGACCGTCTGCAGCTCATTCTCATTACATCTCCTCTTCTGGGAATGGACGGTAGCCGACCACACACCATTGCGGTGCGAGACTGCCGAGATGACCGACTCCGTCGACCAGTCCGGGCGCCGTTCGAAGCCGCAGCTCGAGGTCGTCGACCGACCCGACCGGTCCCAGTTCGAGATCCACGTGAACGGAGAGCAGGTCGGCCTCGCCAGCTATTCACTGAACGACGGCGTCGTGACGATCCCTCACGTGGAGACGTTTGCGGCGCACCGCGGCAACGGGTACGCCGACGCCCTCATGGACGGCGTCATCGCCGATCTGCGCGCAACCGGCCGCACTCTGCGACCGCTGTGTCCGTTCGCCCGGGCCTACGTCGACGAACGACCTGACACCCACGACGTCCTCGTCGGCTGAAACGGAGCCCACACATGTGCCGCAACATCACGACGCTCCGGGGACTCGAGCCGCCGGCGACCGCCGACGAGATCGAGGCCGGAGCTCGTCAGTACGTCCGCAAGGTGAGCGGCGTCCAGACGACGTCAGCCGCCACCGAGGAACCATTCGAGCGAGCGGTGGCCGAGATCACTGCGATCACCACCCGGCTCCTCGCCGAACTCCCGCCTCGCAAGGTCCCGCCGAAGACGGAACCGCCGCTTCGGCGTCTCGCCAGGCCCGGCTGAGCGCCACGCCGACACCCGGGTGCCGTCGCCACGAGGGCCCGTCAGGAGTAGAAGGGGTTCTCGCCGGTGGAGTGATCGGTGAGGTCGCGCACCTTCTCGATGGCCTCGACCTTCTCGGACAGCATCGTCTGGACCCCGTCGAGCATGGTCATCTTGCTCATCGAGCAGCCGTGGCAGCCGCCGCCCATGGTGAGGTAGGCGGTGCCCTCGCCGTCGTGACCGACGTAGGTGACGAACCCGCCGTGCGCTGCGAGGGCGGGGTTCACCTCGGCGGACACGACCATCTCGACCTCGGCCGAGATCTCGTCGTCGCTGATCAGCCCGTCGACCACCGGCGCCTGGGGTCGGTTCGGGTTGCGGATGACCAGACCCTGCGCCGAGTTGTAGTCGAGCGTGGCGCCCGTGAGCGGCTCGACGTCGTCGGCGGGGATGATGACCTTGAGGCCGTCATGGGTCCGGACCTCGTCGGTGAACGCGGCCTTCAGGAACTCCTCGAAGGACAGGTCGTACCGGAAGTCCTCACCGGGCCCGGACGCGAGGGCGAGTCGGAGTCCCAGCTCATCACCGTCGGGTTCGTCGTCGCGGAGCTCGAGCAGGTGCTCGAGCGCCTCGGGTGACACGGTGATGATCGGTTCACTCGCGGTCGTCGAGTCGTCGGACTCGGAACCGCCGGCCAGGGCCTCGAGGGGGCTCATACGAAAGAAACTACCGGCGTCGGGGCCGGGTCCGGCCGGTCAGGCGGTCGGCGCGGGCTCGGCGGCACGTCGGCGTGCGTCGACGTCGGCGTAGGTGTCCACGCGTCGGAGCGCCGGCGCGAACACGGCGAAGAGCCCGACGATGGCGATCGTCGCCACCCCTCCCCCGGCGACCGCCCACGGCACACCCAGCCACCGTGCCGCGACGCCGCTCTCGAACGCCCCGAGTTCGTTCGAGGCCCCGATGAACACACTCTCGACCGCGGTGACCCGGCCGAGCTGATCGTCGGGCGTCGCCACCGGCACCAGCGTGCTCCGGATGGTCATCGAGACCATGTCGGCCCCAGCGGCCAGGAGGATGGCGCAGAAGGCGACGGCGTAGCTCGTGGTGAGTCCCAGCGCGACGTGACCGACGCCGAACACGGCGATCGCGACCAACAGCATCGGGCCCACCCTCCGCTCGATCGGTCTCGTCGCGAGCACGATGCCCATGGCGGCCGATCCGATCCCAGGTGCTGCCCGCAACCATCCGTACGCGACGTCGCCGACTCCCAGACGGTCTTCGGCGATCGCGGGAAGGAGCGCGATCGCTCCACCGAAGAGCACGGCGAACATGTCGAGACCGATCGCCGACGCGACGACCGGCGTGCGACGGATGAAGCCCAGCCCCTCGACGGCGAGGGCGAGCGACGGACGTTGGGTGAGCCGTTCCGGCTCCGACGCGTATCGCACCGCGAGCAGGAACGGGATCGAGACGGCGAACAGGATCGCTGCGACGAAATAGGCGACGTCGGCCCCGACGACGTACAGGAAGCCTCCGGCGACGGGCCCGACGATCGATGCCGCCACCCGGGTCGACGCGGCGATGGCGACGAGATTGGGGAGTTCGTTGCGCTCGACGACCAGCGGCGTGATGGCGTGACGGGCTGGGATTCCGACGGCGTCGACGGTGCCGAAGAGCAGCGTGAGCAGGAACAGCGGCCAGATGGCGGCGTCCGACCCGTCGGAGACGTCACCGACGCTGCGGCTGTAGGCGACCATCCCGATCGCACACACCACGCGACCGGCGGTGGCGACCGCGGTCAGCCGGCGGCGATCGAATCGATCGGCGAGGTACCCGCTGACGACCACGAGCAGCAGCGCAGGCACGAACTGGAGCAGGCCGATGATGCCGATGGTGAGCTCGTCGTCGGTGATGTCGAAGGCCTGCTTGAACAGCACCGTGAGCAGCAGCGAGATCGCGACACCGGCGAGCGCATTGGCCACCAACAGTCGTCGAACGGAGGCCTGTCCGAGGACCGACCGGGCGTTCGACACCGGCGGCACGCTACGCGGCTCACGGCGACCGAGCGGCAGGGATTTGCCGCAACGAACCTAGAGTCGCCGCGATGGCGAGTGCACGGGCGGGGTCGGTCACGTCCGGTCGCCCGATCGGTCTCATTGCGATGGTCGGAGCGGTCGTGAGCTTCGCCCTGAGCACTCCGATCGTGAAGTGGTCGGGCGAGACCGGTGTCGTCGTGGCGTTCTGGCGGATGTGGGCGTCGTTCGCGATCTGGTGGGCGGTGATCGCCGTTCTCCGCCTGCGTCCGTCAGAGTCCGGCGAACGGCGTCCTCTGCCCACGCGTCGAACGTGGGCGACCGTGCTGCCGTGCGGGCTGCTGTTCGGCGTGAACATCTCGCTGCTGTTCACGGCCGTGACGAAGACGAGCATCGCCCACCTCGAGTTCCTCACGGCGCTCACGCCGCTCGTGGCCGTCCCGGCCAGCGCGGTGCTCTTCGGCGAACGGCCGGACTGGACGGCTCTCCGATGGGTCCCGATCTCACTCGTCGGGATCGCGCTCGTCTTGTTCTTCGGACCCGCGTCGGGCACGGCGACGGTCGAAGGAGACCTGCTGGTCCTCGTCGTGATCTTCGTGTGGACCGGCTACCTGATGACGACCAAGCGAGCCCGAGGGAGCGGAGTCGACACCATCGACTTCATGGCGTGCATGATGCCGCTCGGGTTGATCACGGCGATTCCGATGGCGCTGATCCTCGCCGGCGACGAGATCTTCGATCTCACGGCACGCGGGTGGTTCGTCGTGCTGGTGCTCAGCGTCCTCACCGGGACCATCGCTCACGGCTGCATCGCATTCGCGCAGCAGCACGTCCCGATCGCCACGATCACCGTGATGCAGACCGCCCAGCCGGCTCTCGCCACGGCGTTCGCGTTCGTGATCCTGTCGGAACGGATCCGCTGGCCTCAGGCCGTCGGGATGGTGCTCGTGATCGTCGGCATCGCACTCTTCACGCTGAGCGCACAGCGACGTCCCGACCGCCACCGGGACGGGGTGGAGACACCACCAGGATCGTCCGGAACGGAGCGGTCCGAGTCTCCTCGGCCCGCGTAGCGTCGACCGCGTGGAGAGTGGATCGGGGTCATCCGTGCACGTTCGCGATGCGGTCGAGGCCGACCTCGCAGCGGTCACCGACATCTTCAACCAGGCGATCCCGGGCGGCGACGCGGAATGGACCGAGTCGCTCCACACCGTCGACGAACGTCGTTCGTGGATGCGGGACCGGGTGAGCGAGGGGCGGCCGGTGATCGTCGCGATCGACGACGCCGACCGTGTCATCGGCGTGGCGAGCTACGGCGACTTCCGTGACTCGACGTGTCGCGAGGGGTTCCGATTCGTCGTCGAGCACTCGGTGTACCTCGACGACGCGGCGCGCGGCACCGGGGCGGCCGACCGGTTGATGGACGAACTCGAGGCCCGGGCGGCCGCTGCGGGAATGCGCGTGATGCTGGCGACGATCGACGGACGCAACGAACGGTCGATCGCGTTCCACTCCCGGCGGGGGTTCCGCGAGGTCGGACGACTCCCCGCCGTCGGGTACACGTTCGGCGTCTGGCGCGACTTCGTGATCCTGCAACTCGACCTGCACCCGGCGGTCGACGGAACGCCGCCATCGACCGCACGCCACACCTGACCGACCGGCCGGATGGCCGACCGATTCACGCCGAGTTCATCGCGCGGGATCGCTCGACCCGGCCGCCTCACTGGCAGGATGACCCGATGCGGATCCTGGTCACGAACGACGACGGCATCGACGGACCGGGACTCCACGCCCTCGTCGGCGCCATGTGCGACCTCGACGGCGACCACGAGATCATCGTCGTCGCACCCGACCGAGAGTTCAGCGGTGCGTCCGCATCGCTCGGCGCGCTCCACCTCATCGAACCGGTCGTGACGCGAGCGTCGATTCCGGGAGCCGACCCCAACGAGGTGTGGACCGTCAGCGGACCTCCCGGCCTGTGCGTGATGTTCGCCCGGCTCGGATCGTTCGGCGACCCGTTCGATCTCGTCGTGTCGGGCATCAACCCCGGCGCCAACGTCGGTCGAGCGGTGTACCACTCGGGAACGGTCGGTGCCTGCCTCACCGGCCGGAACAGCAACTGGTCGGGGGTCGCCGTCAGCCAGGCCGTGGCGGGGTACGGGATCGAGGGCCAGGCCTGGGACGAGGTCGTGCAGACCCTCGACTGGTCGGTCCCCGCGACGATCGCTCAGGCGTACGTGCAGGCTCTCGTCGACGACCTGCCGAGCGAGTGCATCATCACGAACCTCAACGTGCCCCACCGACCGCTCGACGAGATCCGCGGGTGGAAGCACACCGCGGTCGGCCTCCAGCCGCCCCGCGCCCTGGCGAGCGCCAACCTCGTGCCGAACGACGACCCCGACACGTTCCGCGTCGAGATGGGGTGGGGCGAGAAGCTCGACCTCGATCCCGACACCGACGCCGGTGCGATCGACGAGGGATGGGTCTCGGTCAGCCACCTCTCACGGATCGTGCACGACGACCGCCCCGACCTCGCCCACGCCGACAAAGCCCTGTCCGCGCTCCTCGGCTGAGATCGGATACACGGACACACGGTGTCAGACACCGTGTGTCCGACTCCGGTCGTGACTCAGGGGGTCCAGAGTTCGGTGTCGGGGTGGAACTGGCTCCACGCGAACCAGAACGCCTCGTGCGCCGGCAGTGCGTCGCCCGTGTCGGCGTCGACGGCGACGAGCCCGCCACCCGACGACTCGAGCCGAACGCCCGACGTCTCGACCTCGCCCCCGTCGGCGATCGTCTCCGATGCGAGATCCGACGGGAAGGCGATCGGCTGACCGTCGTCGGTGATCACACCGACCACGAACTCCTGGACGTCGAGGCGGGCATCGGCGTCGCCGATCGGGAAGATCGGGCCGTCGTCGTCCCGCCCGCCCAGCGGGTCGAACAGGTAGGTCCGGCCGATCCCGCCGTTCGGGGCGATGATGCGCGTGTCGGGGTGGTCGGCCTTCCACTCGGCCCATGTCGACCGCACGACGGTCGTCTCCTCCAACACCACCCCGGCGTCCTGGAGCGGACCGGACACGGCCTCGCCCGTGAACGTGTCGAACACCGAGAAGGTCCGGAGGTCGTACATCACCTTGTTCGACCGGCTGAGCAGGCCCGAGGTGCGCAACACGGGCACCTCGTCGGCCCCCTCGGGCGGGTCGCCGTCGACCGTGTCGGTGAAGTACGCCTCGGCGGCACCGCAGAGTGTGCAGTACGGGATCCCGAGCCGACGGCCGCCGAGCGTGAGGTTGAACATCTCGTGGACCTCGGCGATGTTCAGCGGGATCGCCAACGCCTCACCGTTCACCTCGATCCCGAAGACGGTCCGTTCCTCCGGATACCACGAGCCGCCGTCAGCATCGGTGGTCGCCGGATCGTCCAGCGACGGGATGCACCCACCCGGGCACGGGTTCGGATCGCCGAGCTCACGGTCGTCGATGAACACGCCACCCCAGCTCAGATGGCGCCAGTCGATCGCCGCGTCGGAATCGGTGAAGAACGGCTCCCACTCCGGCTCGAGCAGCAGGAACAACTCGGCCTTGTCCTCCTGGTACCCCGGGTAGGCCGGCGTGTCCCAGGCGATCAGGTGGTTCGTCGAACTGAGCCAGACGCTGTCGGCGCTCGTCGGATCGTCGGCGAGCGACACCCCGTCGGTGAGGGTCTCGAAGGCCGCGACGAGTTCGTCGGCGTCCTCGCCCCGCTGGAAGAACCGCAGCAGGTCGGAGAGGAACCAGGCATGGCGCGCATCACCGGTGCGAGCCAGCTCACGGATCGATCCGATGTTGAATCCGCCGGTGCGCACCCCGAGCAACGCGGTGTCGATGAACTCGTCCGCCTCCGTCGAGCCGGCTTCGTCGGCCGGGGGTGACTCGGGCGGATCGGGGAACACGTACCGCACCCGCTCCGGCTCCTCGGACGCGCCCTCGCCGTCGGAGTCGCCCGACTCGGGAGACTCGTCACCGGAGCCGTCGGTGTCCGACGCCTCGTCGGTGTCGGACGAGCCGGCGCCGGACGCGTCCTCGGTCTCGGACGCCGAGGCATCGGATCCGTCCCCACCGTCGTCGCTCGAACAGGCGGCGACCGTGAGCGCGAGGGCGACGAGACCCGCGGCGGTTCGACTCCGGGGGGACATGCCGGGAGAGTACGAGCGGTCCGATGGCCGGGGTCGAACGCCGACCGGAACAGTCGAGAAACACCGTGTGGTTTCCGGCCGATCCGTCGTCCGGTGGTGGTGACAGTGCGTCGGACCCGGCAGTCTGGATCCATGACCGACTCGACCGTCCCCACCGACGCCGAACTCCGCGAGCGTCTCACGCCGATGCAGTACGAGGTCACGCAGAAGGCGGGAACCGAGCGCGCCTTCACGGGCGCGTACTGGAACACGAAGGACCCCGGCACCTACCACTGCATCGTCTGCGACACCGCGCTGTTCTCGTCGGACACGAAGTACGACTCGGGATCGGGCTGGCCCTCGTTCTACGAGGCGTTGGATCCGTCGAAGGTCGTCGTGAAGGAGGACCGTTCGCACGGCATGGTGCGCACCGAGGTCCTGTGTGCGAACTGCGGTGCGCACCTCGGCCACGTGTTCCCCGACGGGCCGCAGCCGACCGGCGAGCGGTACTGCATGAACTCGGCGGCGCTCGACCTCAGGCTCGCCGACGACCAGAGCTCCGACAGCG
>JBCCTP010000030.1:0-18912 GCA_039198505.1 Actinomycetota bacterium
CCGCAGGGAGATGTGAGTCGACGGGCCGGTGGTTCGGAACGACCGTCGGGAAGTAGTCGCGAAGGTGATGGTCCGCACCGGCGAGCACGAGATCGTGGGCGGCAGCGAGCAGCATCGATGCCCGCTGCTGGGTGGCAGGCGCATCGAGGAGGACGCCGGCGATCGCCTCGTCTCGGGATGCGGCGGTGGACAAGGCGGCCGACAGAGGGCACCCGGTCGAGAAGTCGTGCTCGCCGCTCCACTTCAAGATGGCGCGAATGCGCCGGAGGCCGGGTTGCTCCTCGTCGGGGCGACCGAGCTCGGTGTTCCGGTCCGTCACGTCCATCGCCTCACGGAGGATCGATGGCATCCGCGGATCGGCGAGTTCCAGACGGTCGAGGTCGGATGCCTCGAACCATGCGACGTCGTCGTGCTCGTCAGGTGCACGGTTCGTGACGTCGCCGAGCCACCGCTCGATCACCCAGAACCGCATCCTCGTCTCGGAGCCGTCGTGAAACGTGGCGAACGGCTCGGCCGTGTCGACGACGATCTCGATCCCGAGTTCTTCGCGCATCTCGCGGACGAGTGCGTCGACCGGGCCCTCGTCGACGTCGACGTGGCCGCCAGGTGTGTCCCACACGTCGGGGTACCACCGTCGGTTCGGGTGTCGATGGCAGAGCAACACCCGACCGTCGCGCACGAGGATCGCCGCGACCACGTCATGGACGAACTCGGCCACGAACGCCACAGTGCCAGCCCGGCGTCCAACGGGTGGAACGGGCATCGGCCGACGACCCGCGATCCGTTCGATGTTTGAGCCGTGCTCCGGCGTGTCAGACGAAGGGGGCATTCCCCCCTTCACCGAAAGGACCCCCGTGAAACGCTTCACTCCGTCATTCCGGCTCAAGATCCCCTTCTTGGTCGCCGGTTTCTTGTCGTTCCTCTTCTCCGTCTACCTGTACTTCGTCGAGGGCGAGACCACCGCCGGCATCTTCGTCGGGCTGTGGGTGCCGTCGATCCACTCGCTCGGGACGCTGCTCCTGACGTCGGTCGACTCGCCGACAGCGACGCCCGCCCGCGAGCTCGAGGAGGTGGCGTCATGAACCTCGTCATCTTCGGCGTCGGCGTCCTCGTGTTCCTCATCACCGTCTACGGCACCGTCGTGAGCGGCGGTCTCGTTCTCACGGTTCGCCAGCAGGACGATCAGCCCGAGCTCCTCGAGAACGCCGACCTCCCCGACGGCGCCGATCCGAGCGATCTCTCACTGACCGACCGGCTCACCACGTACTGACCCCGACCATCCCACCACGTACTCACCCGACCACATCGGAAGGAACTCACATGTTCATCAAGGCATTCCGCAGCATCGGCATCACCACCGACGTGATGTACCTCCTCGGCTTCGCATCGATCGGCGCGAGCATCGCCACCTGGGCGAAAGCGAAAGCGTCCGGAGACGAGGCTCACGCCGAACGGTTCGGCATCTTCATCGGCCTCTGGGCACCCACGTTCATGGCGCTCGGCAACGCCATCGCCAACAGCAAGCAGGTCGAGACGGGCTGAGCCACCGGCAGAGATTCCCACGATCGTCGATCCGCCCCGGTTCGCTGACCGGGGCGATCGGCGCGCCCGTCAATCGGTGACGAGTCGTCGGACGGCTGCTCGGAGGTCGCCGTCGACGCCGTCAGGAACTCGACGGCGGACGCTCCGGCGATCGCCGGATGCGCTCGACGGCGCGGGTGACGAGCGATCCGTCGGATACGGCGGACACCCCGATCAGGGCGACCACGAAGCCGGAGAACGGCACGGCGACGGTGTCGGCCGACAACCCTGCGACCGACGTGGCCATCCCCAGCGCTCCGAGTGCCTTCCACAGTCGAGTGGGGACCGCCCGGCGGATCCGCGGCCACGTTCCGTCGAGCGGCCCGGTCATCTCCTCGAAGACTCGTCGCTCCGGGTCGGACAGGCGGATGGTGGGAGTGTCGCGGTGGCGCATCAGTTGCTCTCTCGGGGTGTGGCTGGACCGACGAGCGGTTCCCGTGTCGGATGGTCGGCGGTCGAGTAGCCGGCGGCGACGACCATTCCTCGGTGGAAGGTTCGATCGCCGACGACGCCGGAGTGGTCGGCTCGGTGGAGCACCACGGCGTTGTCCCAGATGACGACGTCGCCGGCACTCCAGGTGTGGCACCAGACGTTCTCGGTGCAGGTCGAGTGGCGGAGGAGGTTCGCCACGAGGTCCTCGGACTCATCGTCGCCGAGGCCGGAGACGGAGCCACACCGAGCGGGCGCGTCGAGGAGCAACGCCGGTCGGCCCGACCGGGGGTGAGGGCGAACCAGCGGATGGTCCGCGGCGATCTCGGCCCCCTCGCCGGGCTCGACCCCCGTGACGTGGTGGGTCATCGTGCGGTCGGCGATGTGCTCACGCAGCGATGGGGCGAGTGTGTCCCAGGCTCGGTACTGGTTCGTGAACATCGTCGCGCCGCCCTCGTCGGGCACGTCGACGGCGCGCAGTGCCGTGTACGACGGTGGCGAGGACACGTAGGCGGTGTCGACGTGCCAGTTCGACACCGGCGACCGCTCGCGACCGACGTTGGTGACGAGGTTGAGGTCGGTGTGTCCCGGGGTCGCCTGCTCGCCGTCCGTGAACTGCAGCTCACCGAATCCACGCAGGAACTCGGCGAACGCATCGTCGTCCACCCGTTGGTCGGGTACGGCGAGAACTCCGTGATCGGCCAGGGCGTCTCGCAGACGGTCGTGGTCGCCGTCGGTGAGTCGGGCGAGATCGACGTCGAGAACGGTCGCACCGATCGGCTCGTGCGGTTCGACCCTCATCGGCGCGAGCCCTCAGCCACCCCGCCGACGGTCGATCGGTCGAGCGCGACGTCGACGGCATCGGTGAAGAGTTCGTCGAGCCCGATGCCCGCCGCCCGAGCCATCATCACGACGACCGAACTCGGGGCGAATGAGCAGTAGGGGCCCGATTCGAGGAACCACGGCCGCCCGTCGGGGTCGATGCGGACGTCGACCAACCCGTGGTGTCTGCACCCGAGTGCGGTGTGGGCGGTCCGGGCGAGCCGCTGGACGGCATCGACCGCTGGATCGTCGTGGGACACGATCCACGCGTGCTCGTCGTCCTTGGCGACGAGGCGCAACCCGTCGTCGTCGCTCGCGAGCTTGTCGGACTCGCCGCGGATCGGCTTCGCGACGGGATCGACGGCGTACTCCTCCAACGGGAGGGCGAGGAGCTCGCCCCGGCGCAGCACCGTGCCGCAGCGCACCTCTCGGCCCAGAGGAACGAAGTCCTCGACGAGCACCGCATGCGAGAGCTCGAGTGCCGCGTCGATCGCGTCGCGCAGTCCCTCCGAGTCGTCCACGAGTCGCACGCCGGTGGAGTTGTCGGCATCGACCGGCTTGACGACCACCGGACCCGAGAGCGGCGGTGGAGCGTCGCCCGGTCGGAGGAGCGTGGCCGCGGGGACGGCCACTCCGGCGGCGGCGACCACGGCTCGTGTCAGCGACTTGTCCGCCGTGACCGCCATCACGGCGGCGGGGTTGCCGATCGACGGCACGCCGAGCAGCGACAGCAGCGATCGGTGGTCGGTGAGTCCGGGTGGGCAGAACATCTGCGGGACGCCGACGTCGGCGTCGAGCGCCGCCAGACCGGCGATCCCGTCCGTCCGGTCGACCGGCGCGGCAGCTGCGAGATCCACGGAGGCCAGCGAGGATGGAAATCGCCACGAACCGTCGGGGCCGACATCGACGACGACGTGTTCCCAGCGGCCGTCGACGCTCGGCTCCGCCGCACCGAGGGCGTCGAGCGCGCCCCGTGCGTACAGGCGGGACAACTCGGCCCAGCGCTCGGACACGGGCGAGCCGGTCAGGTGGACGATGCGGAGCGGCGCGTCTGATGCGGGCACGGTGATCAATCTCCTGCAGGCTCGACGAGCTTGCCGATGTTGATGTCGATCTTGAGCCACTCGGTCCCCCGCACGAGCGCTCCGGCGAGGAGTGATGCGATCTGCAGGTGGGGTACGAGCAGGAACGGCAGCGGATCGTGCGGGTCGAGCAACGCTTCGCGGCCGCGTCGGATCTCTCGGATCCGCTCGGGAGCGCGCCGGGGATCGCTGATCATTCGCCACAGCTCCATGTGCCACCAGTAGGTCGGGCGGCTCTCCGCGAGCGGGACCAGTGTCTCGACGCCGTCGTCGAGGTAGGCCAGTGCGAGATCGGGATGGTCGTAGAACATCGTGATCGCCGAGTGGGTACGCGGGTTGCACTCGATGGCGACCGCCCGGCCGTCGTGATCGACGATGAAGTCGAACGACACCTGACCCGTGAGCCCGAGCGACTCGACGTAGGTGCGTACCCACTTCTCGATGTCGGGGCGTTCGACCATCTCGTAGTTGAGTTGGCTCGCCGACGAGCGGCAGCAGGCCCAGACCTGGAGCACACCGTCGCGGACGGTGCCGTGCGTGCAGTACTCCTGACCCTCGACGAACTCCTGGAGGATCCACGGTTGCTCATCACTGATCGGCAGCGTGCGGACGTGCTCGGCCGTCTCCTTCGGCGTCGACATCGGCAGCTTGGTCATGTCGAGGCGGTGCACCGGGTCGTACGGGATCGACTTGAGCACGTACGACCGATCCGGGTGGGCGTCGAAGTCGAAGTCGACGACCTGTTCGGGATCGGTGATGCGGTGCGTCTCGGGCACGGTGAGTCCGATCGACTCGGCGCTCTCCGCGAAGGCGTCCTTGTCGTCGAGGGTCGCGATCGTGTCGGCGTCGACGTGGACCACCTCGCAGCGATCGGTGATCCCCTGTGCGGCCTCCGCCTCGTAGCGACTCGACAGCGGACTGCTCACCGGTACGTAGACGTCGACGCCTTCCGCGTCGACGATCGCCGCCAGCGCCGCCGCGTACTCCGGATGGTCGGACGGCGGGACGACGTGGAACGCATCGACGCAGTTGGAGAAGCGGTGCCCGGTCCACCGGTACCGCTTCGTCTCGACGAGGACCACCCGATGTCCGGCCCGATGGAAGGCGCGCGCTAACGCAACGGATTTGGTCATCTTCCCGCCCGACAGCAGCACGGTGCGCGGGGTGTCGCTCTGCGGCCGCGGTGCCGGAGGCCGCAGCGCGCCGACGGCCGCGACGACGCCGGTGATGGCGAGGTCGATCGGCAAGCTGGCCGTCAGCAGCCCGAGCATCCCGAGGGAGCGGAGTCGCGCTCTCACGTGTCAGCGCACCCGAGCGAGCGTGACGCCGTCGCGGACGGCGAGCACGACCTGCTCCACGCGGTCGTCGGCGGCGACCGCCTGGTTGAATTCGGCGATCGCCCGACCGTTCTCCCCGACGGCGACGCCGTCGGCGTACGGCTCGCCTTGGAGCAACGTGTTGTCCGCCACGATCAGCCCGCCGGAACCGATCATCCTGCGATCGAGCAGAGCACGGAACACCGGCAGGTAGCCGGGCTTGTCGGCGTCGAGGAAGGCGAGATCGAATCGAGCGCCCTCGCCGTCGAGTCGGTCGATCGTCGGGAGCGCGGGTCCGACCTCGACACGGATCCGCTCGCCGGCCGGGGACTCGGCGAACGCCTTGGACGCCATCGCCGCGACCCCGGGATCGAGTTCACACGTCACGACGGCACCCTCGGTTCGCTGCGCAGGTGTGCCCTCGTCGAGCGCCTCGGCCATGGCCAACGCCGAGTACCCCGTGAAGGTGCCGACGTCGAGGACTCGCCGGGCGCCGCTCAGCTTCACGAGCAGCGACAGGAGCTGACCCTCCACGTGGCCCGAGAGCATCTCTGCCTCCAACGGCCCGTTGGAGTCCCACGTGTGGTGATCGCTCCCGTGAGCGAGCCGCGCGAGCGCTGGCGACGGTGGCGTCGTACACGCTGCGAGATAGGCGTCGAGACCGCGCAACAGCGCCAGCGCCCGTTCGGCCTCGCCTCGTTCGAGCGCCTGGACCGCCAGGCCGACCGGGGTGACCGGCCGCAGGGTGGGGGCTTCGGTGACGGTCATGCGGCGAGGCTCGGATCGAGACGGTCGACGACCACTCGGTCGGCGACCGAGGAGAAGTCGTGGTCGGCGGTGTTGGCGTTCGGGAAGGCGACGCAGAAGACGCCCGCCGCCGACGCCGAACGCGCGCCGTCGACGTTGTCCTCGACCGCCACCGCCTGGTCGGCGGACACGCCGAGCCGTTCCAGAGCGGCGTGGTACACCGCCGGATCCGGCTTCGGATCGTCGACGTCCTCGGACGTGAGAACGACGTCGAAGTCGTCGTCGGTCACGAGTCCTCCGAGCGCTGCGAGCAGCGCGTCGACGTTGTCGCGCGACGTGGTGGTCACGAGTGCCACGCGATCGCCGTCGGCGCGTCGCGCTGCGATGGTCTCGACGATCCCGGGCCGAGGCTCGACGCCGTTCTCGGCGAGGTCGGCGCGGAATCGCTCCGACTTCGTGGCGTGGACGGCGCCGGCGTCGACGTTCTCGCCCCGAGCAGCAGCGAACGCGGTGACCCGGTCCTGCCCGCCGGCGACGTCGAGCATGGAGCGGTAGTCGTCGCGCCCCCAGTGCCAGTCGAGACCGTGGTCGGCGAAGGCGGCGTTGAACGCCGCTCGTTGCCGCTCGGACGTGTCGGCGAGCGTGGAGATCGATCCGATGAGAAGTGCGGTCACGGGGTGGCTCCCTTTCGGTGGTGATGGTGGTGGTGATGGTGGGCCGTATGAGGGTCGGCGGGTGGTCGCGGTCAGGCGGCGGTCGGCCTCGGTCGGCCGGGCGGTGCGACGGGTGCCTCGATCGACGGCTCGTCGGTGCCGACCGTGGCGGGGCCCTCGAGACCCACGTCCCGACAGTGCGGCTCGATCCCGATGCCGCCGCGAGGACCTGCCGTCGCCAGCACTCGGTAGTCGCGGAGCGCTGATTCGAGCTCCGGCCGAGTCGGTGCGTCGAGGTACCCGACGGCGCCGATGCGTCCGCGGGGCACGGGGGCGTACAGCTGGCCACCACGCTTCTCGACCATCCGTTCCTGGGCGGTCCACACGAGATCGTGGTCGTCGAGGACGTCGTGCCACGTCGACAACCCGAGCCGGCTGATCACCGCCAGGATGCGATGCATGTCGCGCTCGGGCAGCAGGTCGGCTCGGTGGGCGAGGAAGGCGCCGAACCCCATGCCGATCGACACTGCGTGGCCGTGGAGCAGGCCGGCCGAGATCTCGAATCCGGGTGACCACGTGTGGCCGTAGGCATGTGGGCGGAGCTGATGGGTCTCGTAGAGATTGCCGTACTCGGCTGCGACGTAGCTCCGGACGGCTGCAGCGATCACGCGTCCCGCCTCGGACTCGACGTCGGGTTGGCCGTCGACGGCGAGCGTCCCGAAGCGGGTGGTCACCAACTCGGGTCCGACGGATTCGAGGAGGGCGAACAGTTCGGCGTCGTCGACGATCGCCATCTTCAGCACCTCGGCCAACCCGTGCCGCAGCCACCCCTCGGGCATGCTCGCGAAGAAGTGGCGGTCGGTGATCGACAGGATCGGCGGGTGGTACGCACCCAGCAGGTTCTTGTACCCGAAGCCGTCGCAGCAGGTGCGTGGCGAGGGGCCGGCGTCGATCCCCGCCACGAGCGAGGTCGACAGCATGACGTACGGGGTGGAGCGGTGGTAGAGCGCGCAGGCGAGGCCCGCCGTGTCGGCGAGCACGCCGCCGCCCATCACGAGGACCGGTTCGTGGCGAGCGACGCCGGCTGCCTTGAGCTCGCCGAGCATGTGTTCGACCGTGCGCACTCCCTTGTCGACCTCCATCGCACGGTGGACGAGCACCGTGAGCTCGATGCCGTGATGGCCGAAGTACGCCCGGAGCGCATCGCCGTGGTGGCCGATCACGTTGGAGTCGACGAACGCCACACAGCGGCCGAGCGGTGCGTACATGTCGGCGAGCAGGGGCTGATCGAGATCGAGCACCCGGTCGACGACCCGGAGTGACGTGAAGGTCTCCTGGGTCATGACTGCCTCGACGGCTCGATCGTCGTCGCTGGCCACCACGTGCCCACCGGAGCGCCGGTACGGCGAGGTCGCAGCGACCGAGTGCGGGTCGGTCAGCGCCAGCGAGTCGATCCACTCGCGCGGGCCCAGAGCGTCCAGGAGGCGGCGTTCACCGATCGCGGTTCCGATCAGTCGACGGCCGAGGTCGGAGAGCATCGCCGGGCCGGGTGCCTCGGGTGCCAGCATCTCCAGCACTCGTCCGAGCAGGCCCACCACGGTCGCCGTCGACGCCGTGAGTCCGGTCCGGAGCCGGCGCAGGTCGCCGAGCGCCTCGACCGCTCCGAGGTCGGCGAGGGCCCGGGAGATCGACTCGTCGTCGGCGTCGACGTGCGTCACCTCGATGAGCGCCGCCTCGAGGTCGGTCGACGTCAGCATCGTCATGGTCGCCGCCTCGAGGTCGGCGAGGTCGGCGGGCGACGGATCGAGGACCTCGCCGATCTGGATCAGGCGGCCGATGGGCGGTGCGATCGAGGTGGCGGGGAGGGGCATGTCGATGCTCACGGGGGCTCCGAATCGTGACGTTGGCGGATGGGGTGGCGGAGTCGAGTGGAGACGCTCCGGACCGCCCGCTACCCCCGAGCGAGGACCCCAAACCAGAACCTTCGGGATTTTCGGACGACGTCCCCTCGGAGGGGTCCGTCGACGGAGCCGGCGACCGGGCGCGGCCTCGAACCGAGCGGTGCTGAGACGTCGCCGGCGACTTCCGACGAGGACTGTCGCATCCACCCGGCGAGGACATATCGTCCCGGACGAGAGGCGGTCGCGAGCTGTGCCACGACGAGCCGTGGTCCCGTCGCTCGATCACTTCATGGACGAACGATCACGACGTACCGAACTCCTCCGACTGCAACGCCTGCTCCTCCCCGGTGAACTGCCGGCGATCGCCTGCACGGAAGCGGCGGCGGCGTATCGGGCCCACAACGACGACTTCCGGGTCGGTGGCGACTGGTTCGATCTCATCGATCGTGCGGAGTCGCAATCGGTGGTGGCGATCGTGGGTGATGTCGTCGGGCACGGCATCGATCAGGTGAGCGTGATGGGCCAACTCCGCGCCGCCTCGAATGCCTTGGCCCATGCCGTCGATGGTCCCGACGAGATCCTCGCCGGTCTCGATCGTTTCGCGAGCCCGATCAGCACGGCCCGCTTCGCGAGCGTCGCCGTCGCCGTGTTCGACGGGACCCCGACCGCCAGGATCTGCTGCGCAGGGATTCCGCCACCGATCCGAGTCGACACCAACGGCGGTGTGAGTCTCGTCGACGCCGGGCGCCGACCCCCACTGACGTTCCCGACCGGGGAACGAGTGGCGGGCTCGTTCCCCGCCGGAATCGGTGACGTGGTCGTGCTCTACACCGATGGCGTGGTCGAGCGGCGCGACGTCGATCTGAACGAGTCGATGCGGTCGCTCGGTGACTTCGTCGGTGAGCGGTCGACGGAGCCGTGTCACGCGATCGCCGATGCGATCGTCGACGAGTTCGGTGCCGATGCCGAGGACGATCAAGCAGTGCTCGTCATCCGGCCGCTGCATCAACGCGGCGACGACTATGCGTTGAGCCGTCCCGAGGTCTCCCACGCGACGTGGGAGCCGCCGACGGCGTGACGCCGCGCGCCGCCGAACCCATGTTGCGGGTCGTTCCGACTCGCCCGTTACGGTTCGCGAGGTGACCGCCACAGGGGACGATGCAGCGTTGCGGTCGAGCGGGGGTCTCGACGGTCCGATCGAGCTCATCGTGCCCGCAGCGATCGAGATGGCGGCGATGGTCCGTCTGATGAGCGCAGCGCTGGGAGCCGAGGTCGGGCTGTCGCTGGACGAGGTCGATGACGTCCGCCTCGCTGCGGCCGAGGTGTTCGCCGCTGCAGTCGACGCCGACGGAAGTGATCGGGTCGCCGTGACCTTCGAGGTCCTCGATGGGGCGGTCTCGGCGCGGTTCGTGGCGCTGGGTGGCGCCGCGATCGTGCTCGACGAGCTCGGGGCGCAGATCCTCGAGTCGGGCGTCGACGAGGTCGAGGTCGGAGAGGGGACGGTCCGTTTCGTCAAGCATTCGGGATCGAACGCGGACTGACCGATGGCCGACGGCGATCGGGGATTCGATCGGGACGAGGAAGAGGAGCTGTTTCGGCAGTTCCAGCGGACGCCGACTCGAGCGCTCCGCAACGAGATCGTCGAGCGGTACATCGGATTCGCCCATCACGTGGCGAACCGATTCGCCACGGGCGGTCAGGATCCGGACGTGCGGCAGGTGGCGATGTACGGGCTGATCAAAGCGGCCGATCGGTACGACCCGCACCGCGGTACGGCGTTCACGACGTTCGCCGGCGCGACCATCGAAGGTGAGATCAAACGTCACTATCGCGACCAGACGTGGAAGGTGCGGGTCCCGCGCCGAGCGAAGGAGCTGCACCTCCTCGTCAGGAGTGCCGGCGACGAACTCGCTGCCCGCAACGGGCGGAGCCCCAGCCTGGCCGAGATCGCCGAGTACCTCGGGATCAGTCGCGAAGACGTCAATCGCGGATTGGCAGCGACCGCTGCGTATTCGACGAGCTCGATCGACGGAGCGCCGGTCGGCGACGACGATCTCGCGGCATCGGGACGGAACGCAGCGCTTGCGCAGGAGGACACTGCGTTCGAGGAAGGCGTGAACCGTCGACTCGTCGTGGATCTGCTGCAGTCACTGCCGGACCGCGAGCGCCGGATCGTCGAGCTGAGGTTCTTCCACGAGATGTCGCAGAGTGAGATCGCTGCGGAGATGGACATGTCGCAGATGCACGTGTCGCGACTGCTTCGTCGGTCGTTTCGGCAGATGCGGGTGCGTGCCGGCGGCTCGCCGGACGACGCAGCAGTGGCCGACCCGACCTGACGATCGCGATCCGCATTCGCCCGCGTCCGCCTCGGTGTCCTGCCGCCGGCGCGTCGGCGGCGGAGGTCGGGGTTGCGTCGGCGTGCCGTCGGTAGTGTTCGCGTCGTGGACGGCGTCGTCAGCGAGTTGACCATCACCCCCGTCAGCGGGGGTCTGTCGCTGTCGGGTGAGATCGACGGGCGCACCGCACCCGAGTTGAAGGCGAGCGTGACCCGGTATCTGACGTCGTCATCGGAGCTCCGCCTCGACATGGCGAACGTGACGTTCATGGACTCGAGCGGGTTACGCGTGCTCCTCGCCGCTCGGATGACGGCCAGGGACGACGGCGGAGATCTGGTGTTGTCGAACCTGTCGACCGCCGTCGTCCGGGTGCTCCGGTTGAGCAAACTCGATGGCGAGTTCGAGGTGGTCGACGAACCTGGTGATCATCCACCCTCGGCCTGACGGGCGTGCGGGCCCGGGTTCGGCCATCGACGGACTGATCAGCCCGACCCCGCGGATTCGGCGAGGTCGAATCGGAGTGTGACGGCGGTGCCGCCGGGCCCCGTCGTTCGCTCGAAGTCGGAGGCGACCGCCCGCATGATCCGGGTCCCGCGGCCCCGGTTCGCTGGGTCGAGCCGGGCCCGTCGCCACACGCCGGCGTCCGACACGTTCACGACGACCGTGCGACGACGGGGATCGATCGAGGCCCGGACGAACACCCGTCCACCGTTCGGACCGGCGCTGCTGTGCTCGGCGGCGTTCGTGAGTGCCTCGGTCGCCGCGAGGAGGACCGCCTCGACGATCTCGTCTGCGACGTCTTCCGACCGGAGCCAGACCCCGAGGCGGTCGCGTGCGGCGCCGACCTCCTCGATCGCCGCCTCGATCTGGTCGGCGTGTCGCCGGAGGTGGGGTGCGAATCGCAGCGCAGCGACGACCGTGTCGTCATTCGGATCGGCGTCCATCTCGTCGATGAGTCGCCGGGCCAGATCTGCGACGTCGAGGTCGCCTGCGTCTCCGGCCGCCGCGGCGAGGCGGTCGAATCTTGCTGCGAGATCGCCGTGTCGCCGCTCGATGAGCCCATCGGTGTAGGCCACGACGACGTCGTCGGGACGGAACGGGACGGCCTCCGACTGCGTCGGCGTTCGAATCGACGGCGAGATCGGACCGACCGATCCACCGGCGAGGAACTCGGTGGTTCCGTCGCTCCGAATCACGATCGGCGGTGGATGGCCCGCCGAGGCGTACGAGAGCTCGTGACGTTCGGGATCGACGACGAGGGCGACGGCGGTCACGTAGTCGGCGATCGAGTGCCCCCGCGTGGCTCGAGCGACGGCCTGCAGCACCTCGACCGGCCCGGTCGCTCCCTCGGCCACGAGGATCTCGGTGCCGGCCCGGAGCCGGCCCATGGCAGCGGCCGCCTCGACCCCGTGCCCCACGACGTCGCCGACCACGAGTGCATATCGTCCGTCGGGCCAGGCGAACGTGTCGTACCAGTCGCCTCCGACGTCGACGTGATCGCTGGCGGCCTGGTATTCGGCGGCGACGTCGCACGCAGGATGCGCGGCGACCACGTCGGGCAACAGCGCTTTCTGGAGCCGACGTGAGGCGCGCTGTTCCCGCTCGCGCCACTCCGTCGCAGCGATCACCGAGCCGGCTCGTTCGATGAAATCGCGCAGGAAGGCCAGGTCCTCGGGGGTGTACGTCGGTCGGTCCGGATCGGTCAGTCCGAGCACGACGGCGAGCGGGTCCTCATTGGTGCGCAGGGGAAGCAGGATGCGTGAGCGGGCACCCAGCGCGGCCTGCAGCTCGGTGATCGCGGCCGATGACCGTGCGTCGTGGGACGGGACCGTCGGGATGCTGCCGCCCGGACCGGGCGATCCGACATCTTGTCGGGGCGGCGGAAGGATGCGTGCGACGCCGTCCCGCCACTCGCGTTCATCGACGTCGGCGACCGGAGACGATCCGCGACGGCGGAGCTCGTCGAGCACCCGGGCCTTGAGGGGGTCCTCGTGCCGAGCGAGAAAGGCGGTTCGGTCGGCGACCGATTCGATCGTGATGAAGTCCGCGAGTCGCGGAACGACGAGTTCGCTCAGCCTCGTCAGCTGGCCGGCGACGGTGGTGCACTCCTCGAGCTCGATCACGACGTGGCTGGTCAACTCGGCGCGTTCGCGCGCCGAGCGCTCACGTTCGTGTGCTCGCCGCAGCGCTGCGAGCGACGTCGGGGAGGGGTCGTCCGACCGATCGGATCCGCCGCCGCGTGTCGTCGGCACGCCGTCAGCCTGTCACAGCGTCCCGGGGATCCCGGGACGCTGCGGAGCCGCCCCGCCCCTGGATCATGCACCCGTCGCTCGCCATCGCCATACTGCCGTCGTGAGCGAGTTCCACATCGATCGCGCCGACGACGGTCGGACGATCGCCGTCGTCGGAGACCTCGACCCCGTGACGGCTCCCCAGCTCCGAGCTGCGCTCGCGGAGTCGGATCCGGGCGTCCGCCTCGATCTGTCCGGATGCACCTTCATGGACTCGAGCGGTATCTCCGTGCTCAGCGAGGCATTCCTCCGCCAGTGTCCCGGCCTCAGCGTGGTCGAGGCGAGCCGACCGGTTCGGCTGGTCCTCGAGGTCAGCGGAGTCGCCGACACCTTCCTCCAGGACCGAGCACTCGACCCGCTCCCCGACGCATCGTCGAACTGAGCGGTGGCCGCCGGGCAGCAGGCGACCGGAGCCGGCACACCGTCGTGCGCCGCAGCGTGTCACGGGCTCTCGATGTTTGGACCTGGGAAACGGGGGTACCGGTCGGACCGATGAGCGGGTCGAAGGCGTCGGTGCCACAGGGAGAGATCCCGGAGTCAGCAGCCGTCCGGGCACGCGCGCACCTCGACGACCTCGCCATCTGCCGTGAGCACGTCGCAGCGTTCCTCCGCGGTCATGGAGCCGCCGAACATCGCATCGAGGAAGTCACGCTGGTCGTCAGCGAGTTGGCGTCGAACGTGGTGCGGCACACCGATCGAGCCACGATCGACCTCACCATCTCGGCCGAGCCCGACCGGTTCTTGCTCGAGCTCTGGGGTGCCCCGTCCGCGGATGTCACCGACGCGGCTCGCGGTGCTGCTCCTCCGGTTGCGCAGTCGAACGGGCGGGGGCTGGTCATCGCTCACGCTGTCGCCGATCGGATCGAGACCGTCGGTCACGGGGGCGAGCGGCTGATCCGGTGTCACTTCCATCGTCATCCACTCGACTGACGGTCGCTCTCGCGGGGCCGGCGCGGGCGCCCGCTATTGAGGGAAGCTCTCGAGCAGGTGCGACTCCAGGAGTTCGATGCGGCGCGGGACGAATCGTGTCGAGGGCCGCACCAGGTAGAGCGGGATTCCGCGCACCATCACGTCGGGCAGGATCCTCACGAGTGTGCCGGTGTCGGCCTCGATGTCGCCGACGAGGGTGGGGAGGAGTGCGACGCCGGCGCCGGCGACACACGCTCTGCGGATGAATGCGAGGTCCGTGGACGAGATGCGACCGGTCACGGTGATCGACCACGCCCCACCCGCTCCGTCGAGCACACTCCACTGTGACTCGCCGCGGTGTCCGTGGTGGAGCAGGCAGTCGTGGTCGTGAAGGTCGTCGACCCTCGTGAGCCCGGGCGCCGCCGCCAGGTACTGCGTGCTCGCGTAGAGGCCGAAGGTGGTGTCCTGCAGCTTCGTTGCGGTCAGGCCTGCGTCGTCGGGCTCACCGTTCCGGATCGCGAGGTCGAGACCGGTTCGGACCATGTCGGGGAACCCGGACGTGAGTTCGACCTCGACGTGGATGCGCGGATGGACCGACACGAAGTCGGCGACGAGGTCGGGGAGGAGTTCGGCGCCGACGTCCGGTGGAGCGGAGATGCGCACGGTGCCGCTTGGGGTGGCGACGTCGTCGCTGGCGACGCTCGCGGCCTGTTCGATCGCGGCCATCGCCCCGGCGACGCCGGCGTACAGCCGCTGGCCCGCTTCGGTCAGCTGACTTCGCCGCGTGGTTCGGTGCATCAGACGGACGCCGAGGTGCGTCTCGAGTCGGGCCACCTGCCGGCTCACCGATGATCGCGGCACGAACATCGACGCCGCGGCGGCGGAGAAACTGCCCATGTCCACCACGCGGACGAACGTTGCGACGTCGTCCAGGCGTGGCGCCGGCGGTCTGTCTGACATGGTGCCCTCCCCGGCGATCGGTGCGCCACCGCACCACTGCCGACCCATCTCTACCCTGTCGTGCGAGCCGGTCGGTGGTCGGGCGACTCGTCGACGGGGTCCGTCACCCGGGTGAGCCGACGAACGGGTCCGACTCGTGCGTCTGCCCGGGTCGTTCAGGTGGCGTCGTGTGGCTGGTTCGTTTCCGGCCCGGACCTCGGCGTCGGTTGGTCACGAAGCCGTGCCACGGCGTCCGCTGGAATGCGCTGGCGTTGGCGTCGAGGAAGTCGCCGAGTGTTCGGCCCGGGCGGCCGAGCAGTCGGGGGAGGTCCTCGGACGGTTGTTCGGAGACGGTGCGGGCGAGTGTGTCGAGCTCGACGACGTGTTCAGCGAGCCAGCCCGGAATCCGTGCTCGCTTGGTCAGCAGTCGGTGGTGCGCATCGGCGTCCACGTTCTCGTAGCGGATGGTGCGTCCTGTCACGTCGGACAGCAGCGCTGCGACGTCGTGGTACGAGTGCACCTCGGGGCCCGCGACGGGGACGAACTGCGGCAGATCGGACCGTGTCTCCAGGAGGTCGGCGGCGACCTCGGCGACGTCGGCCGCGTCGACGTAGTTGCGCATGTGGTCACCGGCGGATCCGGTGATCATGTCGAATCGTCGGATCGTGACGGTGTTGCGCAGCCAGTTCTGGTGGAACGCCATGGGTTGGATCGAGGCGTGTTCGACTCCGGTGGCGGCGAGGTGGCGCTCGATCCGGCGGTGCCACCCGGCCACGAGCATCGGGGGCTGTCCAGGCAGGTTCGGAGCGGAGAGTTTCACGATGCGAGGAACATCGGCGTCAACCGCTGCGTCGATGTATCGACACTCGATCTCCACCTGGTCCGGGTTGCTGCCGACGAGCACGAACGTGGCGTCGGCTCCTCTGCTGATTCGCCGCAGCGATGCGACGTCGGTGAGGTCGACGACCTCGTTGCTCACGTCGCCGGGGGGCGTTTCCTTCGGAGCGGAGCGCATGGGTGCGACGACGGTGTGGCCGCGGCGCTGAAGGATCTCGGTGAGCGGACGCCCGATCGCTCCGGTCGCTCCGTAGACGACGAACCGGCCCATCACCGGACTCCCACGGTCTGCATGGTCCGACCGCCGAGAACCTCGTTGCCGGGTTCCTGCCGGTCGACCGGCGTGTCGGCCTGCTGGCGATGTGCGCGGGCCGCGCGCCGAGATGCGAGAACCGAGGCGACCGCGCCTCCGATCGCGGCCGACGGTGGAGCCTCCCACCACATCGTCGATGAAACGACGTCGTTGGCGACGAGCGCGCCGGTCACCGCGAGGGTGGGGAACAGCCCGAGTGCTGCGCCCGAGATCGCTGCGCGAACGACGCCGCGTCGCCGCGGACGGACGTGATCTCGCACGGTCACGGCCGCTGCGGCGGCGGCGCCGGGAATGGCGATCGTCGTCAATGCGGCGGCGGCGAGTGCATCGTTGCCGATCAGCTGGGCGTTGGCGAACGTCATCGCCGCCGGGAACGCATACGCCGGCGGAACCGCTCGGAGCAGGTCCGGCGCGAGTCTCATCTTCCGGCCGGTCTGGGGCGTCTGGAACTTCTGGAACATGGGTGGTCTCCTTGATCGAGGCCCGCACGTCGGGCGTCGATGCGACCGTACGAACCATCCGTCGACGCAACAAGACCCAGAAGAAGCACTGCACTGGTGCGAAGACGCACCAATCGTGCGCACGCCCTAGGAGGCCGCCTCCATCACCAATTCGGGATCCGCACCCGCGACGATCGGCAGGAAGTGCTCCGCGTAGCGAACCATCGCCGCATACGAGAGCCCCGACGCATCGACCGGAACGGGGTGCGACTGTCCGGCCAGGACGGTCGGGTGCGACGGGAACAGCCCGAAGGTCTCGATCTCTCGGTTGTCCAGGTACAGGAAGAGGTCGGCCTCGATGTCCAGGATCCGCTCTTGGCTGATGAGCTCGCTGTACGGAGCGGTGGACTCGGCGACGACGTCGGCGAACACGAGACCGGCACGACGAAGCACCTCGACGTCGGCACCGAACGCGTTGGGTGCGAACACGGCGATGTTCGGATCGAACCAGCCCACGATGGCGAAGCTGAGTGTCCCGTCGGGCTTCGCGGCGGCGAGATCGCTGATGGCCTGCTCGGCCCGGAGCTTCTCCTCGGCGACTCGATCCTCGAGTCCGGTCACCTCGCCGACCAGTCCCATGACGACGTCGATGACGGACTCGTCGCCGGTGCCCGGAGCGCCACCGGTCACCACCGTCGGCGCGATCTCTTCGAGGAGAGCGAGGTCGGTCAACATGTTCGGATTGCTCCCGACGGTGATCAGGTCGGGCTCGAGGGCGGCAACCGCCTCGACGTTGACGTCAAACGGTGTGCCGACGACGGGGATGGCCTCGGCCCCGGGGTAGAACCGCCGAGTGTCGTTGACGCCACCGTCGCGGATGGCGAGGCCGACCACCGGAGCGCCGACCGAGAGGAGAGGATCGCCGCTCGCTGCCATCTCGAGCGCGACGATGCGCTGTGGTGGCACCGAGATCTCGACCTCGCGGCCGAGCCCGTCCACGAGGACGCGAGTTCCGGTCGGCTCGATCTGGTCGTCGAGCGAGCCCGGAGCGGCCACCGTCGTCTCGACCGACTCACTGTCGTCGTCAGTCTCGCCTGCGTCGTCCTCGGGTTCCGACGCGGTCGCCGAGGACTCTGCAGGCTTGGTCGTCGACTCGTCGGAGGTCGACGACCCGACGGCTGATGGTTCGGATGTCGATGGTTGTGAGGTCGACGACCGTGCCGACTCCGGCTCCGACGCCGATGGAGCGGATGCTGTCGTCGCCTCCGACGCGTTGTCGCCGTCGCCGTCTGCACACGCGGCGGCGAACACGAGCAGCGCTGTCGCCGCAGCCAGAGTCCGCATGTGTTGTCCTGCCATCTCGCCTCCGAGCAACGAATCCCACACGTCGGCGTCAACGTACGGAAGGCCCGTCGACCCACCCGGACGATCTCGCGACCGCGACGGCCAAACGTCGTGCTCATCGAGGTCGCGCCGGGAGACCCGAGCGGCGTACTCGCCCGGACTGAGCCCGGTTGCGGAGGCGAATGCGCGAGCGAACGTCGTCGAGGAGCCGTACCCGCATCGTGGAGCCACTGCACTCGGAGGGACACCGTCACGCAAGAGCCGCCTCGCCACGTGCATGCGATGGTGCAGACGCCACTTGCTGAACGGCAGTCCGGTCTGCTCGACGAACACGCGGCGCAGCGTCCGTTCGCTGGCACCGACGACCGCCGCCCAGTCGGCGAGCTCGTAGCGATGGGCCGGATCGGCGACGATGGCGTCGGCGATCTCGCGAGCGCGCGGGTCGATGGGGAACCGGAGCGGATGTGTCCGACCGAGCATCTCGTCCTCGAGGTGTGCGACCACCGACGACAGCAGATCCGACGACCAGCCACGTCCGGGGTGACGGTAGAGGTGTGCGAGCATCGGCCCGATCACCTCGTCGAAGTCGATGTGGGCGACCGTGCACCAGGAGGTTGGACACGACTCGGCGTCGAAGCTCGCGGTCCACCACACCGACGACGCCTCGACCGTGTACGGGTACCCACCGGGGATCCACAGACCGACCGGCGAGTTGACGAGGAGTGCGGTCCGAGGGGTGCGGATCTCGACGCCCGACCGCTGACTCCACACCAGGTGGTGGTTCGCCTCGTCGAAGTGGTCGGTGACCTCGGACAACGATCCGTCGCGTGGTCTGGGGACGTGCCGATCGACGCCGGTCAACACCACCCCCTGTCTCGACGTCTGCCTCATTCGGCGACCCTACTGCTCGGTATTGCGGGACCCGAACGAACGGCCGAGGGCCGTCGGTCGTCGGGTGTCGATGGAGATCAG
>JBCCTP010000031.1:0-18872 GCA_039198505.1 Actinomycetota bacterium
CGAGGCCGATCCGGCCAACCCGCGCCACGTCGTCACCGTCCGGGGCCTCGGCTACCGGCTGCAGACCTGACCGAGCGACCGCATGGCCAGCGGTCGTCTCCGTCGCCTCGCCGAACGGCTGTCCCCGCGGGGCCTCGGCCTACGCCGACGCATCCTGCTGATCTTCACGCTGGGCTCGGTGATGCTCTCGCTGTTCCTCGCGGTGACCACGTACGGGCTCGCGCAGTCGAACCTGATCGACGAGCGTGACGACGTCGCCATCGCCACGTCGCAGCGCAACGCGCTCAGCGTCGAGCGCGACCTGCGGGCGACGCTGCCGGCCGACGCCGAACCGGCGCGGGCGTCGCTCGACCGCATCGGCGTCCAGCGGTACCTGATCTGGTACCAGGGCGAGTACTCGGGCGGTGGCCCGATCGACCAGAACGACCTGCCCGAGGGGTTGATCGAGCGCGTGGTCAACGAAGGCGGCTCGGCGCGCCAAATCGTCCGGATCGGTGACGAGCTCAACATCGTCGTCGGATGGACGGTGCCGGTCGTCGGTGCGTACTTCGAGTTCTTCTCGCTCGACGAGGTCGAGTCCACGCTCGCCAGCGTGCGCCTGTCGCTCCTGCTCGCCGCCGCCATCACCACCGGCCTCGGGTTCCTCCTCGGGATCTTCGCCGCACGTCGTGCGGTCCGGCCGCTCGGCACGGCGGCGCAGGCGGCGTCGGCCATCGCCGGCGGTCGGCTCGACACGCGGCTCGAGTCGAGCGACGACCCCGACCTGCGCGTCCTCACCGAGTCGTTCAATGACATGGCCTCGGCGCTCGAGACGCGCGTCGAACGCGACGCCCGGTTCGCCTCCGACGTCAGCCACGAGCTGCGGTCACCGCTGATGACGCTCTCGGCCTCGATCGAGGTCATGGAGGCACGTCGTGACGAGATGCCCGAGCGGGCGCAATCGGCGCTCGACCTGCTCTCGGGCGACGTCACCCGATTCCAGGGACTGGTCGAGGACCTGCTCGAGATCTCGCGGTTCGACGCCGGCGCGATCCGGCTGCACATGGAGGAGCTGCTGGCGGCCGAGTTCGTTCGTCAGGCGGTGGCGGTCAGCTCGCTACCGCAGACGCCGGTCCACGTCTCGGAGCGCGCCGAGGAGACCTTGATCCGCGGTGATCGCCGACGGCTCGCCCGCGTCATCGCGAACCTCATCGACAACGCCCGGGCGTACGGCGGCGGCGAACCCGTCGTGTGGCTCGAGGTCGCGAACGCTCCGGAGGAGCCGATCTCGCATCTGACCATCGCCGTCGAGGACACCGGCCCGGGTGTCGCCGAGTCCGAGCGCGACCTGATCTTCGAGCGCTTCGCCCGCGGCGGCACCTCGGGGCGTCGGACCGGGAGTGAGGGCGCGGGTCTCGGTCTGTCCCTCGTCGACGAACACGTGCGGATGCACGGCGGTCGGGTGTGGGTCGAGGATCGTCTCGACGGACTGTCGGGTGCCCGCTTCGTGATCGAGATGATGGCGACGGGTCTCGATGACGACGAGGGCGACGACCTCGGCGAGTCGAGCGGGGGCGACGCATGAGGCGACTCGCCCTCGCACTGGTCGCGTCGATCACGATCGCCGCGTGTGCGATCCAGCCCGATGCCGGGCCGCGAGACATCCCGGCCGACGATCAGCTCGCGGCGCTGCGCAACGAGGCGTCCGACGACATCGCCGAGGGCACCAACCGGATCTACCTCCTCACTCCTCCCGAGGCCGAGCAGCGCCAGCAGCTCCGGTCGGTGCAGCGGGCGGTCGGCGACGACGCCGACGACCTCCTCGAGTCGCTCTTCGCAGGCCCGAACGAAGACGAACTCGAACAGCAGCTCGGCACGGCGATCCCGCCGGGAATCGAGAGCTTCGACACCCGAGCGGTGGGCCGGGTGCTCACCATCGACATCGAGGGCGAGCCGTTCGTCGAGCTCACCGCCGACGCCCTCTCCCTCGCTCTCGCTCAGATCGTGGCGACGGCGTCCGAACTCGACGGCGTCCGCCGGGTCCGCCTCCGTGTCGACGGCGAGATCCAGGCGTGGCCCACCGGTAACGGCGAACTCAGCCAGAACCCGCTCAGCGTCTTCGACTACCCCGGCGTGCTTGAGACGAGCCAACCACCGTTCCCCGCGGTCCCGGACGCATAGCCGAGCGCAGCTGAACCGACGTCGAGAAGTCCACGTGCCACGCTGGCCCGGTGGCGGACGCGAGCGAGGCCGAGGACTCGCCCCGGCGCCCTCGCCGAGGAGTCGGTGTTCCGGCGTCGGCCATCGGGGCCGGACTCTTCATGCTCGTCGGAGCGACGGGTGTGTGGAGTGCTTCGCGTCCGACGACGTCGGACCGAACGGTCGTCACGGTCCTGTGGTTCGGGTTCGGCCTCATCGCAACGCTCGCCGTTGCGGTGATTGCCACGAGGTCGCGGCGCGTCCATTGGGTCGCGATCCCACTCCTGACGACCGTCCTCTTCGGCTCCCTGGTAGTCGGCGCCGAGAGCGCTCGATGGCAGCTCGCGAGATCAGACTTCGACGACGTGGTCGCCGGCGCCCGCACCGACTGCGAAGGTGGATGCACGATCGGACCGTGGACGGCAACCGGTGTTGATCGGCTCGACTCGGTGGTCGTGCTCTGGACCGAGACCGTCTGGTGTGACGCCGGCGAAGGTCTCGCCTTCTCGACGCACACGACGAACGACGTCGGGGCGATTCGCCTCCAGCTCGTCGAGTCGCTCGGGGCGACGACGTCAGTCGAGATCCGACCGTGGCGAGACGACTGGTTCGAGATCTGTGCCACGACGAGCTGATCCGCTGCTCGATCGACTCGCTGTCTCGCTTGCGACCACGACGGGCCGGAGCCTTCACGTCCTGCTCCGCGAAGGCGCGTGGTCTGCGTCGAGTTGCCGAACCATTCAGGCGAAGAAGTGGGTGGCGACGCCCTCGTGACGGAAGCTTGCAACGCAGGCATGGCAGGCTCGCCGTCATGGACGACGACGTCGTCAAAGCTCACCTGCACGGGAAGCTTCGCGCCGCACGGCAGGCGTTGGTCTGGAAGCTCGACGGTGCGTCGGACTACGACATCCGCCGTCCCATGACGTCCACGGGCACGAATCTGCTCGGCCTCGTCAAGCACAACGCCATCTCCGACGCCCGGTACTTCGGTGACGTGTTCGACCGACCGTTTCCCGAGCCGCTCCCTCGCTGGGACGACCCGAACGCACGGGGAACGGACCACTGGGCGACCGAGAGCGAAACGCGCGCCGACGTCGTCGGTCTGTACCGGCGGGTCTGGGCCCACATGGATGCAACGATCGACGAGCTCGACCTCGGCACAACCGGCTACGTCCCGTGGTGGGATGAGACGGTGCCGTTGCTCAACGTCATGGCCGCTCGCCTCTGTGACTCAACGCGCCACGCCGGGCATGCCGACATCCTCCGCGAGGAGATCGACGGCGCTGTCGGCCTCGACGACGACGCAAGGCCGATGCACGGCCGCGACCACAAGTTCTGGGAGGTCCGGCGCGCCGAGATCGAGCGCGTCGCCCGATCCGCAGGCTCGGCAGAGTCGTGACCACCGAGCGACACGCCTCGGCGAGATCACTCGCGTCGCATCACGTCTCCCGCCGCTGACGCCTCCGGTTGGTCCACATGGCCGATTGCCGCCGGCGCTGCCGAGCCACGAGTCCTACCGTCACCGTCGTGGACACCGAGGTGAGATTCAGGGCGATCGATCGCGACGAACTCGCTCGCGTTCTCGCGGCCGGACTCGACCACGGCGGCAACGCGATCGAGCCGTTCGTCGACGCCGACGGAGGCTGGACGATGCGCTGCTGCCTCACCGACTCCACGCCGGGCGACCGCATCGCTCTCATCGCGTGGTCCCCGTTCAGGTGGGACGGCCCGTATCGCGAGACCGGACCGGTCGTCGTTCACGCGGACGACTGTCCGCGGGCGGGTGAACTCCGCCGACTTCCACCGTCGATCGATCAGCGCTCCATGGAGCTGCGTCCGTACACCATCGATCGACGCATCGCGTACGACCACGTGAGACATGTGCCGGCGAACGACTCCGTCACCGAGCACGTCCAGGCGCTTTTCGAACACGACGAGGTCGACTTCGTTCACGGTCGGAACATGCATGGCGGTTGACTCAGCTTCGAGGCAACCCGTGCGGTGGCCGACGAGCGACCGACCTGAGCCGGCGAGTCAGGCGAAGAAGTGGATGGCGACGCCCTCGAACAGGTCCATGTCGACGGTGCGGGTGGCACCGACCGCGACCGTGAGGTCTTCGCGTTCGATCTTGTCTCCGCGCAGCACGGTCATCTGACCGAATGCGCCGTCATGGACGGCATCGATGGCTGCGACGCCGAACCGGGTGGACAACACTCGGTCGAACGCCGTCGGCGTACCGCCGCGTTGAACGTGACCGAGCTGGACCACACGCGTCTCGAAGCCGGTTCGCTCACCGATGGCACGAGCGATGCGCGTGGCCACGCCGCCGAGGACGACGTGGCCGAATCGGTCGTAGACCTTCTCCTCCATCTCGAGGGTCCCTTCGAGCGGCTCCGCCCCCTCGGCGACCACGACGATGGACGCGAAACGACCACGCTCGTGTCGGCGAGTGAGCCGCTCGCACAGCTCCTCGATGTCGAACGGAGTCTCGGGGATGAGGACGGCCGTCGCTCCCCCGGCGATCCCGGCGTGCGTCGCGATCCATCCGGTGTGGCGTCCCATCACCTCGACGACCATCACCCGGTCATGGCTCTCGGCCGTGGTGTGAAGCCGGTCGATGGCGTCGGTGGCGATCTGGACCGCAGTGTTGAAGCCGAAGGTGAGGTCGGTGCCCTCGATGTCGTTGTCGATCGTCTTGGGCACGCCGACGATCGGAAGGCCGTGCTGGGTGTGCAGATCGCAGGCGATGGAGAGGGTGCCGTTCCCGCCGATCACGATCAAGCCGTCGAGCCCGAAGTCGGCGAACGACTGCTTCACCCGATCGACGCCGTCGGGCGTGTCGAACGGACTCCCCCGGCGGGTCCCGAGCACGGTCCCCCCACGCGGCAGCATGCCGCGCATCGACTCGACGCTCAGCGGCTGCGTGCGTCGCTCCATGACGCCGTCCCACGCGTCGCGGAATCCGATCAACTCGTCGCCGAAGACGCGCTCGCCCTTGCGGACCGCGGCGCGGATGACCGCATTGAGCCCGGGGCAGTCTCCGCCGCCCGTGAGGATGCCGACTCGCACGCGGTCGGAGCGTAGGCCAGCGCACCGGGATTGCCTGACGACTGGTTGACTGTCTCCATGGCGTGGGACAGCAGCCGACCGGTGCCGTGGCAACGACTCGTCCGCGAGTGGTTGATCTACGTCGGGATCATGGCGGTGATCTTCTTCCTGCTCTTCCGTGACGACGACGGTCTGGTCGGCATCTTCGCCGGCCTCCTGGTGAGCGGGCCGCTGTACCTCGGTGTCGGGTTCGTGCTCGCCAAGTTCGGGTACCAGCGCAAGAGTTTCCGCGAGCTCCGCTCCGACCGCGAGGCGATCCGCGCGAGTCGTTCGTCATCGTCCTCGTCGTCCGACGACGGGTCGGGCTCGTCCTCGGGCGGTGCATCGCGGCCCAAGCCACCTCCCACCAAGCGGACCTCGGGCGGCTACAACCGTCCGACGAGCAAGCAGAAGCGCCGCTGACACCACCCCGGGACCGGCGCTCGGGACCGAACTACGCTCGCCGCCCGTGAGCGCAGGACAGGTCGTGATCGCCATCGACGCCGGGACCACCGGTGTCCGGAGCCGGGCGGTGTTCACCGACGACTCCCCCGTCGTCGCGTCGTACCGGGAGTTCACCCAGCACTACCCCCAGCCGGGATGGGTCGAGCACGACGCGGTCGAGATCTGGGAGGCGGTCAAGGCGACTCTCACCGAGGTGATCGAGGAAGTCGGCCGCGACCGGGTCGCCGCGATCGGCATCACCAACCAGCGTGAGACCGTCGTCGCCTGGAACCGGTCGTCCGGCGAGCCGTACGGCACCGCCATCGTGTGGCAGGACCGACGAACCGCCGACGTGTGTGACCGTCTCGCCGCCGATGGCCATCTCGACATGGTGCGGGAGAAGACCGGCCTCGTGCTCGATCCGTATTTCTCCGGAACCAAGTTCGCCTGGCTGCTGCAGAACCGCGAGATCCCTGTCGACGACGATCTCGCCCTGGGCACGATCGACGCGTGGCTGATCTGGAACCTGACCGGTGGCGAGGTCTTCGCCACCGACGTCACGAACGCGAGCCGCACCATGCTGTGCGACATCCGGACCCGCACGTGGGACGGCGAACTCGGAGAGCTGCTCGGCGTCCCGATCACTGCTCTTCCCGAGATCGTGCCGTCGAGCGGCCGCATCGGCATCACGTCCGAGGTGTGCGGCGTCGCCGCCGGCATTCCGGTCAGCGGCGTCGCCGGCGACCAGCAAGCGGCGCTCTTCGGCCAGGCGTGCGTCGAGCCCGGCATGGCCAAGAACACCTACGGCACCGGCTCCTTCGTCCTGCTCAACGTCGGCGAGGAGTGTCCACCGCCGACCGAGGGCATGCTCACCACCGTCGCGTGGACGCTCGCCGACGGCACCACGCACTACGCCCTCGAAGGCGCGATCTTCGTGACCGGAGCCGCCATCCAGTGGCTTCGCGACGGTCTGGGCATCATCGACGCGGCGCCCGAGACGGGACCGCTCGCCGAGTCGGTGCCCGACACCGGGGGCGTCTACGTCGTGCCCGCCTTCGCCGGTCTGGGCGCGCCGTGGTGGGACCCGTACGCCCGCGGCACGATCGTCGGACTCACCCGCGGGACCGAACGGGCGCACATCACCCGAGCGGTCGTCGAGTCGATGGCGTACCAGGTGCGCGACGCGGTCGACGCGATGGTCGAGGCCAGCGGAACGCGGCTGAAGGAACTGCGCGTCGACGGCGGAGCGTCGGTGATGGATCTGCTCTGCCAGCTGCAAGCCGACCAGATCGGCGTGACCGTGCTGCGCCCGGTCGACCAGGAGACGACAGCACTCGGCTCGGCATTCCTCGCCGGCCTCGCCGAAGGCGTGTGGGAGTCGACCGACGACATCCTCGCCCAGTGGACCCTCGACGCGGAGTTCACCCCCGCCGACGACCGCACCGAGGCCGATCGGCTCCACGCCGACTGGCTCCGCGCCGTCGAACGTTCCCGCGCCTGGGAGAGCTGAAGCGACAGTGTGGGTCAGGCACACTCTGTCGCATCACCGCTCCGGTCGACGCGCTCGGTCGAGCGGGTCGGCGACAGAGTGTGCCTGACCCACACTGTCGCCGGGTTTCAGGGGGCGAGGAGGGCATCGGCCAGGCGGGCGACGAGACTGACCCGCACCCGCTCACGTTCGTGGATCGCCCGGTCGGCACGACCCGCGGCGACCGTCAGGCCCGACACCACGAGATGTGACCAGACCAGGTCGCTCGGCAGACCCTCGTCGACGTCGGTGAGGTGTCCGCTGCCGGCGAGGAACGCGATGAGCCACCCGACGTCGGGTGAATCGCCGTCGGCGTGCACGATCGATTCGCCGTCGATCACGACCGCCCAGTCGCCGTCGATGATGCGTCGGATCGCGCCGCACAGCACCTCGAGTCGCTCATCGGACCGGGCCTCGGCGAGGCCGGCGGCCGACGCCAATGCGGCCAGGCTGGGATCGACGCGATCGACCGACACCGAACGCACGTCCTCGACCCGCACGCCGTCGACGGCATCGATCTCACTCGTGAGCAACGAGACGAGACCGACGTCGGGGAGGCCGACCGTGAGTTCGTCGATGACCTGATCGCCGCCCTGCTCGAGGATCTCGATACCGAGCACGTCGCCGCGGACGGCACCGATGCGACTCGCCACCTGGCCGAGCGCGCCAGGACGATCAGGCATCCAGACGCGCACCACGACGGTGACGGGTTCCTCAGTGGTCATCGTGACGCGGAGAGTAGGGCGGGCGGGTTTCAGCCGAGTTTCGGCAGCCCGCGCTTCAGGTTTCGGATCGCCTGGGCGATGCGCTTCTCGTTCTCGATCAGCGCGAAGCGGACGAACCCTTCACCACCGGGCCCGAAGCCCACACCGGGTGACAGCGCGACGTCGGCCTCGCGGACGAGGAGGGAGCAGAACTCGACCGAGTCCATCTCGGCGTACGGCTCGGGGATCGGCGCCCACACGAACATCGACCCGCCGGGTTTGGGAACGTCCCACCCGATCCGGGCCAGCCCGTCGATGAGCGAGTCGCAGCGCGACTCGTAGATCCGACAGACCTCGTCGGGGAAGTCGGTCGCCTCGCGCAGCGTGACCGTGGCGGCGATCTGCACGGGCTGGAACATGCCGTAGTCGAGGTAGCTCTTCAGCTTGACGAGCGCCTGCACGATCTCTGCGTTGCCGAGCAGGAAACCCGACCGCCATCCGGCCATCTGGAACGACTTGGTCATCGAGTACAGCTCGACCGCGCAGTCACGGGCGCCCTCGGCCTGGAGGATCGAGGGCGGCTGATGTCCGTCGAAGCCGACGTCGGCGTACGCGAAGTCGTTGATCACGATCATGTTGTGCTTGCGGCAGAAGTCGACCACCCGCTGCATGAAGTCGAGCTCGACCGTGGCGCCCGTCGGGTTGTGCGGGAACGACATCACGAGGACCCGCGGCTTGGGCCAGCCGACGTCGTACGCCGTCTGGAGACTCTCCATGAAGTCGTCGACGAAGTTCTCCCGATCGGACGGATCAGCCAGGAATTTCATGGGCACCTGGCGGAGATCGGCACCGGCGAACAGCGGTCCGTAGATGTGGATCGGGTAGCTGGGGCTCGGCACGATGGCCGCGTCGCCGCGGTCGAGCAGCACCCACATCAGGTGGCTGAAGCCTTCCTTCGACCCGATCGTGTTGGTGATCTCGAGCTCGGGATCGAGCTGCACACCCCACTTCGACTCGTAGTACGCCGCCACGGCCTCGCGGAGCTTCGGCAACCCACGGGACAGCGAGTAGCGGTGGTTCCGCGGGTTCTGCGACGCCTCAGCCAGCTTGTTCACCGCGATGTCGGGCGACGGCAGATCGGGGTTGCCGAACCCGAGGTCGATCACGTCGGCACCCTCGCGCCGTGCCTCGATCTTCAGACCGTTGATGATCGAGAAGACGTACGGCGGAAGGTTCTCGATGCGGCGGAACTCCATCCTCGGAACGCTACCCGGCGGTCATGCGACCGCCGGGTAGCGTTCCTGGTGGCTCCCTCGTCGTCCGCTTCGCTTCCTCCTCGCGACGCGTGCGCCTCGTCGCTGGCGCTTCCCACGCCGCGCGTGCGTCACGTGTCCGCTTCCGCCCGGGCCAGATCCGGACACCTCGTCTCACTCTCCGGCCGACGAGCGAGCCACCAAGATCAGTGAACGGTGGGGAGAAGGGCGGCGCCGACGGCGCCGGCGTGTTGGCCCCAGCGGGCGAACTCGATCCGGGGCATCGGCCTCAGGTGGGGCTGGTACAGCAACTCGCCGAACCACCGCACGATCGGTCCGAGGTACAACTCGGCTCCCGCCGCGAGCCCCCCGCCGAGCACGAACATCTCGGGATCGAGCGCGTTCGTCAGGTTCGACAGCCCGAGCGCGACCCAGCGCCCGAAGTCGTCGATCACCGCCAACGCGTCGGGATCACCGTCGCGGGCGGCCGCTTGGACGTGTTCACCCCGCACCGCTTGCGGATCACCCCCAGCGTGGCGGACCACGCTGCGCAGTCGGTGCCCGGTCGCCGCCTCGCGGGCGAGCATCGCCAGGCCCGACCCCGACGCGTACCGCTCCCAGCAGCCGCGACGACCGCAGGGACAGCGTGGGCCGTTCGGATCGACGACCATGTGGCCGAACTCGCCGGCGAACCCGTTGAGCCCGCGCTGGACCGCACCGTTCGAGACGAGTCCGCCGCCGATCCCGGTGCCGAGCGTGACCAACGCCAGGTTGTCGACCCCGACCGCGGCGCCGTACTTCCATTCGGCGACCGTCGCGCACGTGGCGTCGTTGTCGACCTCGACGTCGATCCCGAGCCGCTCGGACAGCAACCGTCCGACCTCGAAGTCGGCGACCCCGTCGAGGTTTGGCGCCGCCCGGAGCACGCCGCTGCGGGTCACCAGTCCCGGCACGCCGACGCCGAGCGTGGCCGTGTCGGTGCCGTCGACGCCGAGGACTCCCGCGAGCTCGGCGAGCGTGTCGACGAGCGGGTCGAGGCTGTTCTGACCCCGTGGCGTGGGCCGCCGCTCCTCGGCGACGATCGATCCACGTTCGTCGACGACGACACCGAGTGCCTTGGTCCCCCCGACGTCGATCCCGACGCGGCGGACCGCGTGGCCCATGTGCGTCAGGCCTCGACGCGGACCTTGAGCTCGCGGACCGTGTTGAGGATGCGCACCTCGGCTCGCCGCTTCACGAAGCCGGGCAGCGGAACGACGAGGTCGATGGCGAGGTCGTAGCGCACCTCGGTCTTGCCGTCGCCGGTGGGAACGAAGGTGAACGCCCCGTCGATCGATCGCTGGATGTCGCCGCGGATCATCGACCACCCGAGTTCGCGCGGGTCGGAGTCGTAGCGGTACTGCAGCGTGTAGTGCGTGCTGCGGCCGAGGGCCGACGCCCGGAACTCGACCTCGCTCGGCCGGCCCTGATCGTCGGTGGAGTGGATGGTGACGTCCTTGATGTCGTGAGCCCACTCGGGATACCGCTCGAGGTCGACCGCGACGGCCCACACCTCGTCGGGCGTGGCGTCGATCGTGATCGTCTCGGTCGCGGTCTCAGCCATGTTCCTCTTCTTCCTTCTGGGTCGATGCCCGACCCGACGTCGGACGCTCGGTGCGACGGGCGCGGTCACCTGCCGGCTCGTCGAGCGTCCGCACAGCGTAGGTGCCGTGGTACGCCGCCCACAGACCATTGAGTCCGAATCCGAACACCGGCACCAGGACGCCGAGTGCCAGCGAGGTGCCCGGGGTCCCGTCGTCACCGGTGGTGCGAGCGAGCGCGGTGGCGAGTCCGACGACCGACTGGGCCGTCAGCGCGAGCAGCATCGTGCGCCGAACCGGGCGAGGGGCCACGCCACCGGCGAGGAAGTAGAGCTGTGTGACCGCGACCTGCTCACCACGACTGCGCTGCACGGCGTTCCAGAACGACCAGAGGAAGGCGGCGATCCCGATGAAGAAGAGCGAGATCGCGGTGATGGCTCCGACCCACTGCGCCGTGGTGTCGAACACGACGGCGGCGTAGACGGCCGTGATGGTGAACACGATCGTTCCGACGATGTCGGCGCGCACGATCAGGGCGCCGTCAGCAGAGGTGGCGGTCGAGCCGCCCGAGGTGGTCGACGACTCGGACGTCACGAGATCTCCCGGCCGTTCGGCGAGGGTCGCAGCCCGATCGCTCCCTCGACCCCGAGTGAGTCGGCGAGCTGCGCCGACAACACGTCGTACCCGAAGTGGTCGACGGCTCGGGAGCGTCCCGCGATCGCCATGCGCTCGCGCAACGCCGGGTCGTCGAGCAGCGTCTCGAACGCATCGGCCACGGCCTGGGTATCGGTCGGATCACCGACGACGAGTCCGGTCTCGTCGTGTGCGACCGCCTCGGCGGCGCCCCCCGAGTCACCGGCGACCTGAGGGACGCCGCACGCCGCCGCCTCGAGGAACACGATCCCGAACCCCTCCTGCTCGAGCCCACCCCACCGGGTGCGACAGAGCATCGTGAACAGGTCGGCCATTCCGTAGAAGGAGCGCATGTCGGCATCGTCGACGCGGCCGACGAGGCGGGCGGGAGCGTCGATCTCGTCGATGAGCCGCTGCAGACGGTCGGCGTCGCGACCCGATCCACCGATGAGGAGCAGCACATCGGGATGGCGATGGGCGATACGTGCCACGGCCCGAATCGCGGTGTCGAAGCCCTTGCGTGGCACCAGCCGGGACAGACCGACGATGAGCTGCGCATCGTGGGGGACATCGAACCGCTCGCGGGCGGCTCGTCGTTCGGTGTCGTCGAGCGGCCGGAACGCGTCGGTGTCGACGCCGCACGGCACCACGGTGGTCGGCAACTCGCGACCCGCCGCATGGTCGGCCTCGGCGGCGGGATAGCCGCCTGCGGCCACGATGTGTCGGGCTCGGCGCAGCGTCCAGCCGATCAGTTGCTTCGAGACCGGAAGCCGACCGGGGACGGTGACCTCGGCTCCGTGGAGCACGAGGTCGTACGGCAGCGACAGTGACGGACCGATGAGGCCGAGCGGGACCGCCGGGTCGATGACCACGAGTTCGGCCCCGAACTCGCGAGCGAGGTCGTCGACCCGCTTCACCATGAGGGGATGCGGCAGAAGGACCGGTTCGGGCACGCGCTCGATGCGGTAGGGCTCGGCCGCGTCGAACGCAGCGGCGTCGGGGTGCGGTGACGTGAGGACGGCGAACGACTCGGGTGGGAGCCGCCGCCACCACTCCCACAGCAACGATTGGATCCCGCCGATCTTGGGAGGGAAGTCGTTGGTGACGAGCAGGTGCTTCACGGTGTGGTCACCAGCGCTCGCTCGTGGAGGCGGCGGACGGCCCAGCCGGCGTGCTCGGCGAGCAGCTCGTCGCTGTGGGGGTGCTCGCGAGTGCGGTACCGGTCGAGGAGGTCGAGCACGTCGCGGTCGTCGGTGTCGGCCGTGTTCCCGGCCACGACGAGCGCGTTGCGGCGCAACCAGCGCATCTCCCGGTCGGCGATGTACCAGCGCCCGAGTCGCTCCTCGATCTCGACGTCGGAGGCATCGAGCAGCCACTCGACGGAGACCCACGCCCCGGCCGCGACCTCGTCGGGGTCGGCGGTGACCGTGTTGCGCGGGCCCAGCCGGACGGAGATGGGACACACGTCCTGGCAGTCGTCGCACCCGTAGATCCGATCACCGACGGCCACCCTCAACTCGGGATCGATCGCGCCGGGCTTCTGCAACACCCAGGCGAGACACCGCCGGCCGTCGATCACGCCCGGAGCGACGATCGCACCCGTGGGACACCCGTCGATGCACCGCTCGCACGAGCCGCACCCGTCGGCCACCGGCGCAGGAGCGGGCTCGTAGACGGCCGTGGTGACCACCGAACCCAGCACGTGGAAGCTCCCCGTGCCCGGGAGCAGCAGATTGGCGTTCTTGCCGAACCATCCGAGTCCGGCCCGATTGGCGACCGCACGGTCGACCAACGAGTTGTCGTCGGCGAACACGGTGGCCCGATGTCCGGCCTTGTGCAGCTGCCGGGCGACCTCGCGCAGACCGGCCCGCAGCGGGGCGTAGTGATCGACCCACGCGTATCGGCCCACCCGAGCGGACACGCCGTCGCTCGGAACGGGCGGGTCACGATCGAGCAGATAGGGCCGCGCCGCGACGACGACCGATCGAGCCTCGGGCATGGACCACGCCGGGTCGGTCGACCGCTCGGGGTTCTTGAACGTGAACTTCATGCCGTCGTGCAGGTCGGCCTCGATCCGCCGTCGGATCTCGACCCGCGTCTCGGTGAGCACCGAGGCGTCGGTGACACCGACGCGGGTGATTCCGTGACCTTCGAGCGTCGACCGGATCTCGTGGATCGTCGGAGCGACGGCGGGCATCGGGCCAGCGTACGGGGCACACCGGCTCAGTGGACCGGAACGGGACGCGCACCGGACTCGTCGAACGCGTCGAACTCGTCGGCGGACACCTCGGCCGGCGGATCGTCACACAGGCCCGCCGCCACCAGCAGGTCGATCGCTCGCTCGACCGCATCGACGGGTGCCGGCCGATCGGCGACGACCAACTCGATGGGGCCCGCATCATTGGCGAGGAGATGGGTGACGATGCAGTCACCACACGCCGTCGTGTTCGCGGCGAGGCAGGTGCCGCAGTCGATGGCGATGGCGTCGGCGCCCGACTCGACGGACGACAGCGGGAGGTCGTGATCGCTCATGGCGGAGATGATGCGCACGACGGTGTGACAGGGTTCCGCGGCCGGGCGGCGGGGGATTGCGTCGCCGGCGCCCGAGCGTCAGGGACCCGTGTCGCCGCAGGCAGGGAGCCGACCCGCGCGCACGTCGACGGTCGCGTCGAGCGAGGCGGGCGCACCGTCGACCGATCCGACCTGCTCGACGAGCCCGGAGTACGAGAGCTGATCTGCGTCGACGAAGGCGACGGCGGCGAGATCGACGTACTCGACGTCCTCGCCGTCGACGATCCTCGGATCGACGATCCGAAGCTCGACGACGCTCGATGTGTCGGCCGACCCCAGGTCGGCTGCGTCGGTCGGCCCGACGTCGAAGCGTCCGCCCGAGGAGAGCACCCCGACGACACCAGAGGCCGTGTCGCCGGACTCCGAGCAGGCCGCCATGACGACGCGCGCCGTGGGGAACGCGAACTGTCCCGGTTCGTTCGTCACGACGAGGCTGTCGCATCCCAGTCCGTTCGACCCCGCCGGGTCGACCGAGACCGCCACCACCTCCGAGCCCTCGGAACCGGCATCCGACGCAGCGGACAGATCGACCGTGAAGGGACCGACCGGATCTCCACCGGCTGCGACGCCCGTGAGGCCTCGACCGATCCACTCGACGACCGAGGCATCCGATCCGCCCGGACCGTCGGGCTCGACGCGCCGGCTGAGGAGCTGCAGAGATCCGTCGCCGTCGCGGAACGCATAGGTCGAGGTCCGCACCGACTCGTCCGCCGGCGCGAACGGGCGGTGGTCTTCACACGCCGACACGATCATCGACTCGGTGCCGCCGACCACGACGACCCCGGCGCCGACCGGCACATCGACCGTCGACGCCACGTCGGGAACGGTGTCGGCGGGATCGGTGGCGTCGTCGTTCGGAGGCACCGACGTCTCGACCACATCGCCGGACCCCGACGTCTCGCGGGAATCGGAGTCAGCGGGCTCCGTCGGCGCGGCGTCGCCGGCCCCGGCATCGGTCTCGTCACCCGTCTCGTCACGTTGAGCCGCCACGGCGGCCAGCACGGCCACGAACCCGATGAGGACCACGGCCAGAATCGGCACCAGCCACGCAGGCCGGTCGTCGCCCGGACGTTCGATCGCACCGGTCTGTCCGGTCGGCACGGCGGGGTCGGACAGGAGCGGGTCGATCGCACCCGGAGACGAATCCGACCTCCCCGGCTCGCGGGGCTCGCGTCCGGCCTGGTCGCCCGACGCCTGGGTCACGACTCAGAGAATGGCGGCGAACGCGTTGGCCGACAAGGTGTTGGCGCCGTCGGCGCGCACGTCGCGGATGATCTCGTTGTCGTCGGTGACCACCACGACGGCTCGACCGACCGGCAGTCGTCGGACCTCGTCACGGATGATGTCGTCGGCGATCACACCATCGGGCGAGAACACGACCCGAACCATGCGGCGGCGGCGAGCGTGCGCGCCCACCACGTCGGCACCGTCGAAGATGACGGTGAGATCGGTGCCGTAGCGGCGAGCCAGGTTCTCGGTGGCGTCGAGGAGGAGATCGCGCTGCTGCTCGAGGGTGCGCGCCGGCCACAGCGACTTCGTCACGTTGTATCCGTCGACGACGATCGCCGCCTCTGACCGCACGAAGAACGCCGCCGCATCGGCCGACGACGAGAGAATGCCGCCCGGCAGCGACATCGGTGTTCGATGGGCGGAGCGGGTGGACGCGTCGACGTCTGCGCCGGCCGACGGCAGGAGGGACCGGAGCCGCTCGGCGAGCGTGGTCGCCTCGGCGGCGGCTGCAGCGATCTCGGCGACCGACGCGGACGTCTCGACGCGGCCGGCGAGTGCGTCGTCGCGCACGGTCTGGGCCTCGTCTCGCGCCCGTACCGCGGCCTCGCGCCCCGACTCGGCAGCGGTGAGCCGATCGACGGCGGCCTGCTCACGGTCACGGGCGTGCCGGACCTCGAGACGGGCATCGGTGAGCTCGAGTCGCAGCTCCTCGACCCGTTCGGAGAGCTTGGCCACGTCGGCACGGAGTTCGTCGGCCTCGTCGCGCTGATCGGACACGAGTCGATCTCGGCTCGCCAGCTCGGCCTCGACGCGCGCCTGGGCCCGCTCGGCCGCCTCTCGGCGATCGTCGGCGCGCTTGACCAGCGCTCGCAGCTCGGCGATCTCACCATCGAGGCGCTCGGCGGTGAGCACGCGGTCGATCGACGACTCCCACCCGTCGGGCCGCTGGAGCCAGAGACGGCCGATCTCGTCGACGAGCTCGGGGAGCGCACCGGCGGCGAGGCGGCGGCGGAAGGTCTCGTCGCCTTCGATCGCGCGTCGGATCGAGCCCAGTGCCCGGTTGGGGATCCGATTCGACGACGAGGCGGCGCCCAGGAACGGCTTCAGCCCGTCGGGGACCGTGATCGGCGGTCGACGCTTCTGGCCCTCGGCCGCCATGAGGACGGCGAACTCGAGCGCCGACCGGAGCCGTCGGTGCTCCAGGTCGGCGGGTGAGCCGCTCGTGCCGTCGCTCATGGGCGAAACCTACTCCCCGGATTCGCACACACGACGGTCAGATCTCTTGACGTCCGTACACATGTTCGTGTTCACTCGGCGAGATGTCACGAGGTGTCGACGAACCGAGGCGACGTGCAACGCTCGTTCGATGAACTCGGGACACCGCTGTGTGATGTCACGTTCTGCGTCCTCGATCTCGAGACGACCGGCGGAGACCGGAACGGCGACGCCATCACCGAAGTCGGTGCGGTCAAGGTGCGCGGCGGCGAGTGCCTCGGCACCTTCCAGACGCTCGTCGATCCGGGTCGGCCGATCCCACCGAAGGTCTCGATCCTCACCGGGCTGACCGACGCACTCGTGGCGCAGGCGCCACGGATCGATGCCGTGCTGCCGTCGCTACTGTCGTTCCTCGGCGACGCCGTGTTCGTCGGACACAACGTGCGCTTCGACCTGGGGTTCCTGCAGAACGCTCTCGAGCGCACCGGTCGGGAGCGCTGGTCGGGCACCGTGCTCGACACGGTGCAGCTGTCGCGCCGTCTCGTCCGCGACGAGGTTCCCAACTGTCGTCTCGGCACGCTCGCCTCCCGCTTCCGGCTCGAACACCAACCGAGCCACCGGGCTCTCGACGACGCGCTCGCCACCACCGACCTCCTCCACCTCCTCATCGAGCGGGCGGCGGGGTACGGCGTGCTCGGACTCGACGACCTCGTCGCGCTCGGCAAGATCGGCGGACACCCGAGCGCGGCGAAGCTGTCACTCACGTCCGACCTTCCCCGCCGGCCCGGCGTGTACCTGTTCCACGGTGCGAACGACTCGGTGCTGTACGCCGGGAAGGCGACCAATCTGCGCCAGCGGGTGCGGAGCTACTTCGGTTCCGACGACCGCCGCAAGATCGGTCCGATGCTCCGCGAGACCACCCGCGTCTCACACATCGAGCTGCCCGATCCCCTGACGGCCGAGGTCGTCGAGACACGGATCATCGGTCGGACCCGGCCCCGCTACAACCGGCGGGGCACCACAATCGACAAGTACCGCTACGTCCGGCTCGACACCGAGGCGGCCTGGCCTCGCCTGTCGGTGGTCCGTGACCCGGCGCAGCGGGGTGTCCACCTCGGACCGCTCACGTCGCAGCGCGCTGCGACCATCGTCGTCGAGGCGCTGCAGACCGCGCTGCCGCTCCAGCGGTGCTCTCGTCGGCTCGGAAAGAACCACCGGCCCGAACCCGACGCTCCCCGGTGCAGCGCGGCCCAGCTCGGTGTGGCGCACTGCCCGTGCTCGGGCGGCGTCGACCCGGCCGAGTACGCCGTCACCGTCGGCGAGGCGGTCCGGGCGATGGACGGCGATCCGCGACGCGTGGCCGCGCGGTTGCGCGAACGGATGTTCCGACTCGCCGCCGACCAGCGGTTCGAGGAGGCGGCGATGACCCGCGACCGGCTGTCGACGTTCCTCGCCGCTGTGCGACGGACCGAACTACTGCGAGCTCTCGGCGCACTCGGCTCGGCGCAGATCGACGACGGCGAGGTCACCTGGATCGTGCAACGAGGTGCACTGGTCGACGTCCGGTCGAGTGGTCAGCTCACGGCGGCCATCCCGGTCGCGGCGCTCGGAGAGATCGAGCCGCTCCTGCCGGTCTCACGCGCCCACGCGGACGAAGCGCTCGTCCTGGCGTCGTTTCTCGATCGACACGCCCACCGGCTCCGCATCGAGTGCACCGGGGCGATGACGTTTCCGCTCGGTGTGCCCACCCACATCGAACCGCTTCGGGCGACAGCGTGAGATCAGCGTCGGCCGGTCGCCGCCGGATCGGGAGACGTCACCGGGGCGCGCGCCACATCGGCACGATCGGCGGCGCTCCCTCGGGGAGGTCGAGCGGGTCGCGCGCCTCGAAGCCGTGGCGTGCGTAGAACGGCTCGTTCCGCGGGTTCGAGTTCTCGAGGTAGGCCGGCACCCCCTCCTCGTCGCAGCGGTCGAGGACCGGGCGGAGCACCGTCGAGCCGAGGCCCTGACCCTGGCGATCCCGGCGGGCACCGACGGCGAGCAGGTAGTAGTGCGGCTCGGACGGGTGCGCCGCCTCCATCGCGTTGCCCAGCCGCACGAGTCGCCCCACCCCCCAGCGGAACGACCGGACGATGCCCGGGAGCGACCGGAGTGCATCACCGGCTGTGTATGCGTGGTACCCCGGCGCGTCCCACAGTGCGACCGCGCCGATGTCGTCGGTCACCCACATGACCGGCTCGGGGTGCCGGAACCGACGGGCGATGGCGGCCCGCCACATCGGCGCCAGGCGGGTGGAACCGTCGTCGAATCCGCCGGCCCAGCACATTGCCGGATCCTCGGCGAAGGCATCGGCGAGGGCCGTCGCCGCCGCGTGGCTGTCGGATCGCTCGAGCGGTCGCGGGGACATCGCCGCACCCTAGGAGCACCTCGGCGCGACGGCTGACCCGGC
>JBCCTP010000032.1:0-18454 GCA_039198505.1 Actinomycetota bacterium
CCGGGCGATCGTCCCGTTCCGTCAGGAGGGCACGAAGACGTTCAGCGTCTCGATGGTCCACGGCATGCCTCCCCGGTAGTCGGCGAGCGGAGCAGTCGTGGGGCTCGCGAGGGATCCGTGAGGAGTGGACTGAGCGTGGTTCTGGTCGCTTCGGCGCCTGTTCTGACACCTTGGCGCTGTGGCTGAAGCGGTCGTCGTCGTCGACTACGCGCCCGAGTGGCCGGGGTTGTTCCGGGACCTCGGTGACCGGTTGCGGAAGGAGCTCGGCCACGTCGCGCTTCGGATCGATCACATCGGATCGACCGCGGTGCCCGGACTTGCGGCGACGCCGATCATCGACGTTCAGATCTCCGTCGATGCGTTCGAACCCTTGATCACGTATCGCGCACCGTTGGAACGCGCCGGGTTCGTCTACCGAGCAAGCAATCCAGAGTTGACGAAGCGCTACTTCCGTGAGCGTCCAGGCACTCGGCGAACCCACATCCACGTTCGGAGAGCTGGTTCGTTCTCCGAGCAATTCGCGCTGCTCTTCCGGGAGTATCTCCGCTCTCACCCCGACCGTTGCGCAGAGTACGGCGCACTGAAGCGCTCGCTCGCCCAGACCCACTCGAGCCCGGGGGAACGGCAGAACTACGTCGATGCGAAGGTGCCGTTCATCTGGGAGACGTTGCGGCTCGCCGACGGCTGGGCCCAAGAGACCGGCTGGGAGCCGCCGCCGTCCGACTGTTGACGTTCCGCTGCTCGCGACCGAAACGGCCGTCCGCACGCAACGGGTGCTCTGTCGGTGTCAGGGGTGGGAGACGGTGCCGATGGTGTCTCCTCGTGCGTTGAGGATGCGGGTGGACTGGATGGGGCCGTCGCTTCCGATGGAGCCGTCGTGGCGGTGCGAGAGGAGCCAGAAGCCAGTGCCATCGCCGCCGTTCGTCGGGAACGTGGGGGTGACGGTGCGTGTGGTGCCGTCGGTGAGGTCGATCTCGATGGTGGAGACCTCCCTGGTCGCGAGTCCGGCAAGCGACACGATGTTCTCGTCGCTGTAGCCGAGTTGGGTGAAGGCTGCGGGTGCGGACAGGTTGGTCCATCGCGAGCTGCATCCTTCGCTACCGCTGTTGCCGATGCGGACCGAGATGCACCAGGCGTTGGTGGTTCGTGCTGCTTGCATGAACCCGGCGCGAGGGTCGTCCCGGGACGTGGTTGCGACGGTCGGGAGTTGGTCGAGATCGATCACATCGGTGGGGATGTCATCGATTCGCACGAGGCGGAGCGATTCGAGCACCGTTTCGATCTGCGAGCGTGCGCCGGCCTCCGAGGCCGCACCCGCTGCGAACACCGCTCCTCCGGGGCCGTCGGTGCGTGTGAATCCGCTGGCGGCGTAGAACCCGTTCGGCCCTCGCTCGATGCGAACCTGCCAGTCGACGCCGCTATCGGTGGACACGATCAGCGGAGCGACGTCGCTGTCGACGGCACCGATGCCGGCGGGTGTGGTCTCGATCGTGATCCGGGGATCGTCGGGCGTCCCGCGCGGTGTCGTCGTGAGGTACGTGACGGTGACGTCGCCGGTGTTGGCGACGCCCGACTCGGTGAATCCACCACCGCCTCCTCGAGCGACGTACTCGATCGTGAAGCCATCGGGTGTGACCGCAGGAACCAAGGCGCGTCCTTCCCAGTCGACGGCGTCGCTGCTGACTGCGATCGCGTCGGCCACCGTCGAGAGGCCAGGCTGTTCGATTGTGGGCGACCACGGTGTTCCGTCAGGACGAACAGCGGGCAGCCGCTCCTCGGCTGGTGGCGTCGACGTCGAGCCGTTGCGAGCGAGCGTCATCGCGCCAACGACGCCGGCGACGACTACTCCACCGGCTGCAATCGTCAACAGAACCGGGTGTGTGCGACGTGCCAACCGTTCGGCCTCCGCGGTGGTGGGCGCCAGCGACTCCCACGAGTGCGGCGCGGGGGCGTTTCGCATCAGCTCCGACGCAACTGCGCGAAGCGCTGCATCGTCGGTCGCGGTGTCCGCTCCAGAATCGTTCATGACAGTGCTCCTCGAAGCTTCTGACGTGCTCGGGCGAGCTGTCGGCGAACCGTGCCGGGGCGGACACCGAGGATCTCAGCGGCACCGTCGACCGATTCGTCCAACCAGTACGTCAAGAAGACGACGGACCGCTGCTGGCTCGACAGGGTCGACAAAGCCGTCTGCAAGGAGCGATCGACGAGCAGTGATGATGACGAGGCGGCATCGCCACCCTCTGGGCAAGCCATCGACCAGTCGCGGTCCTCACGTGCCCGACGACGACCGTCGGATCGTGCGATCGCACGAGCGCTGTTCGCGACCGATCGCAACAGATAACTGCGCGGGTTGCTGACCGCCGCCCACCGGTCGGGGTCAGCCAACAATCGCTGGAACACGTCAGCCACCGCATCGGCAGCGCTCTCACTGCCGCCGACCGTTGCAGCAAACGCAACCAGGTCAGGAGCCCACGACCGATACGCAGCCTCCAGCGACAGCTCCTCCACACCCCAAAGATGTCACCGCCTCCGCCCACGGGTGACAACACCAACACCAACCACATCCCGTCGCTGTCGCCGTCACCGCACAGGGCGCCGAAGCAACAGACGCGCACGGCCCAGCCGATCCCCGATGTGCGGGCCTCGCCGGGCCTCGACGCCATGGACGGCGACCACGTCAGCAAAGGGGACCTCACCGCGGTTTCGAGCGGCGCAGTGAGCACATCGGTGGCGTTCCCGAGCGCCTTGCGCACTACGTGCCCGACGTGACTGAGATCGAAGTCGACCGGGATCTCACCCGGGTGAGATCCCGGCGGGGCGAGGCCGTCTCACGCTGTCGAGCTCAATGATGAAGGAGTCCGCACCACACCTTCCGAGCTCAGTGCGGAACTCACGACGACTCCCCCGGAAAGCGGAATCTCATGCCCCACACGTACGGTCTCACCCAGCAGCCCCTTCTCGTGCACGGTCAACGTCACGAAGAACTCGAGCGACGAGCAGCTGTGCATCGACACGTACGAGCACCGATGCCACGTCGACGGTGGCCGCGATGGAGATCCCGACCCTGATGTGCGACGGCCCCCTTGTGGCGTCCGCTGCGGACCAGGCATCAGATCATGCCGAGATCACGGACCGTCTGACCCGCGCTGCCTTGGGGTCGCCGACGCCGAGCTTGCACAGCTAGATGTACTCGGCAGGGAGGATGGTGGTGGGTGCACCGGGTGTGCGTGGGCCTCGATGACCGTCGGGGTGTCTGCGTAGGTTCGGCGTCGTTCCCGACCTGGTCTGACTCGCGAACCGGCTGACGTTTGGCTGTCTTTCGAATGACCGGTCGGCCGTGTTCGGGAACGGCACCCACCGGTCGGGCGACGACTGTGATCGAGGACTGCGGCAACAGTTCTCGCAGCTGATGTCGCCGTCCCGGCAGGTGCGTGCCAACCCGTTCACAACGACTGAAAGGGATGGCCATGTCCATCGTAGAGATCCCCGCGATCACCGTCACCGGCGGTGTCGACACTCGGTGGTGATCAGGTGGCAGGCGGTGCTTCCGGTTGGCCGAGCGTCGCTCGTGTGACATCGAGGAAGCGCGCTGTTGCCGGCGAGGTCGCTGCGGGGTTCCACATCATGCTCATGCCGGCGGGTATCGGTGGATCGAGTGGGAGCGATGTGACGCCGTCCAGCCGGAGTCGCCCCGCCGCCGACGGCGCGAGTCCGACGCCGATGCCCGCTGCGACGAACGAGAGCAGGGTCTCCAGGTGGTCGACCTCGAGCGCGATGTCGGGAACGATCTGCTGCTCGGCGCCGAGCCGGTTCAGGAGCTGGTGAACGCACGGCTCGCGTGAGCGACTCATCACGATGAGCCGTTCATGGAGCACCTCGGCGATCGGAATCCGATCAGACTGGTGGAGGCCATGACTCGTCGCGACGTACGCGCTGAGATCGCCCTGGACCACCACTTCTGAATGGACGGGCTCGGGTCCACCCGGCAGGATCCCGAACCCCACGTTGAGCATCTGGCCACGGATTCGCTCCGCCTGATCAGCCGTACCGAGGTGTTCGAGGTCCACCTGAACGTCGGGGTGCAATCGCTGGTAGGCGGCAACGACGTCGGCCAGCCCGGCGAGCGCCGACGCCGCGGTGTACCCGATCGACAACCGACCACGGAAACCCGACTGTGCATCCACGGCCCGCGTGGTCGCCCTGCTCAGCCGGTCGAGCACGTCGTGCGCGTCTCCGACGTACGCCCGCCCCGCGTCGGTCAACCTCACCTGCCGACCCGAACGATCGAACAACTCGACCCCGATCTCACTCTCGAGCGCCCGAATCGTCTGGCTGACCGCCGGCTGTGCCACGTGGAGCCGTTGCGCAGCACGCCCGAAATGCAACTCCTCCGCCACCACGACGAAGGTCTCGAGATGCCGGAGGTTCACCATCGCCGACCAGTACCTACGGAAGACTTGAGCATAAGAATGCGCTTATCGTACTTCGGTCGAATTGCTCTTGATCCGATGACTGCCGCCCATCATGCTCGCAGGAGTGTCAGACGTCCTCGACCTCCCGAAGCGCTCCGGTCCACGGCCAACGACAACGCCGACCAACCCACACACGCAACTCGAACAGAACGCGCCGGAGCACCTTCAGCTCCGCGTCGCGGAGCACATGTTCAGCCTCGACTGTGTCGAGGAGACGACTTCACTCATCTCGGTCCCGGGAGCACGAGCAGCAGTTCTCGGGCGCGGGTGCACCGCAGGGCCGGCCGAGGCCTTCATGGTCGCCCGCGAGTTCTGCCACATCCACCCGATCAGCGACGGCAGCCTCCACCTCAACCTGCCAATGGACATCGGTCGGCACGCCATCGAACAGGGGTGGGCAGAGCAACACCCGCTCGCAGCCCGAGGCATCGTTCCCTCGACCGTCGTGATGGTCTACGGGCCCAGAGACGAATCAGAACTCGACATCGTGCAACGGCTCGTCTCCGCCTCGCACCAGTTCGCGCACCCACAGAGCTGAACCCCGACGACCGGCGGAACTGGCCCGCCCGGTACTGGGCGACGCCGACGCCCACGCAACCCGTTCGAGAACTGGCCAAACCAGTGCACGGCTCCGCAGGTACCGTCCTGCACCGTGTCGGGTGAGCGGTTCGTCGTCGGTCTCGACGTCGGGACACAGAGTGCCAAGGTGCTCGTCTTCGCCGGGTCGGGCGAGGTCGTCGCCGAAGGGCACCATGCGCTGCGGCCGCTCGAGATCCCTGCGACCAATCGGGCGGTCCACCCCGACGACGACCTGTGGGACGCCACCCTCGCCGCTCTCACCCGAGCCGTCGACGCGTTCACCGCTGGGGGCCACGACGTCGCGGACATCGAGGCGATGGGCATCTGCATCATCCGTTGCTGTCGAGTGCTGCTCCGGCCCGACGGCTCGCTGGCGCATCCGGTCATCAACTGGATGGACGAACGACTCGATCATCCGTACGCACACGAGTCCGAGTACGGAGAGGTCGCTCACGTCACCACCACCTCCGGGTACATCGGCCTCCGCCTCACCGGCGAGCGCGTCGACACGTGCGCGAACCTCATCGGCTGGTGGCCGGTCGACGACCTGACGCTCGACTGGTCCGACGACGCCGAGCTCTGGAGGAGCTGCCACCTCACGCGAGATCAGGTCTTCGACCTCGTGAAACCCGGAGAGGCGGTCGGTGCGCTCACGACCGAGGTCGCCGACGCGACGGGACTCCCGGTCGGACTGCCCGTCGTCGCCACCGCCCACGACAAGGCGGTCGAGGCACTGGGTTCGGGAGCGCTCGATCCGGGTGTCGGCCTCGTCTCGCTCGGGACGTACATCGCGGCGATGACGCACGGCCCCCGCCACATCGCCGACGCCGAGTCGTTCTGGACGTTCCAGGCCTCGCTGCCGGGCCACTCCCTGTACGAGTGCTGGGGAGTGCGGCGGGGGATGTGGACCGTGAGCTGGTTCCGCGATCAGTTCGGTGCCGCAGCGGTCGCCGAGGCCGACGACCCGACGGTGTCGGTCGAGGACGTTCTGAACGCGGCGGCATCACGGGTTCCCGCTGCTTCCGACGGGTTGCTCACGGTCCACGACTGGGCGGCACCACCCGACGCGCCATTCCGCACGGGCGCGATGATCGGCTTCGACGGCCGCCACACCCGAGCCCACATGTACCGATCGGTGCTCGAGGGCATCGCCCTGCGGCTGAAGAATCGGATGGATCCGATGGCGGAGGAACTTGAACGACCCTTCACCGAACTCGTCGTCAGCGGCGGAGGAGCGAACAGCGACCTGATGATGCAGATCCTCGCGGACGTTCTCGGCGTTCCGGCGAGCCGCAACCGGCTGCGCAGCTCGGCCGCGATCGGCTGTGCCGTCAATGCCGGGATGTTCGCCGGCGTGTGGTCGTCACCTCGACAGGCGACCGACGTGCTCGTCGAGCGGGACGACACGTTCCAGCCGATCGCCCAGCACACCGAGCGATACGCCGAGCTCGCCGCAGTCGAGACGACGGTGCACGAACACCTCGACCCGATCACCCGTCGGCTGTCGTGAGCGGGACGGCTGAACGGGACCCGCCGAGCCGGTTCAGCCCAGCGCCGAGAAGTCGGCCTGACCAGTGGCGACCGAGGCGGTCAGGCCCTTGTCGATGATCACGTTGTGGCCGTTCATGCCGACCGAGAGGTCGGATCCGAGCATCACGAGCGTGCGTGCGACCTCGTCGGCGGTCAGCATCACACCGCCGGCCTGGTCGACGGCCCAGTTGATCATCTGCTCGGTCATCGACGTGATGAAGTCGCCGATCAGTGGCGTGTCGATCGGGCCCGGGCAGATCGAGTTCATCCGGACGCCCCGGTCGTTGTACATCGACCGCGACCCCTGCATCGTCCACACCTGCATGAACTGCTTCGAGAAGCTGTACGAGTCGGCCTCGGTCAGCTCCGGATGGTCGGCGACCCACTGCCGCGCGGCCTCCCAGTCCTCGATGCCGATGAACTCCATGATCGGCGCCAGGTTGTCGGGCCAGCGCTGACCCGCGATCGATGCGGTGTTCACCACCGTCGCTCCGCTCGGCATGCCGCCGAGCAGACCTCTGGTGAGGCGGGGCGGACCCAGCGCGTTGACGCGGAGCACGAGGTCGGGTTCGTGCACCCCGGCGATGCCCGCGTTGTTGAACAGGACGTCGACGCCGTCACCGATCTCGGCGATCGCGGAGTCGATCGACGCCGGGTCTGCCATGTCGGTCGGGATGTACTGCGTGGCCGGACCGGTCGGTTCGTTCACGTCGAGGACGATCAGCTCGGTGCAGCCGAGCGCCGAGATCATCTCGACGGCGGACTCGCCGATTCCCGATGAGCCGCCGGTCATGACGACCTTCTTGCCGGTGTAGTCGAGCATGAAGGTCACCGTACGAAATCGGCGCCGCCGGCCTAGAGGTAGGGCTCGACCGGTTCGAGTTGGGTGTAGATCGTCTTGATCTGGGTGTAGTGCTCGATGGCCTGCACGCCGTTCTCGCGGCCGAGGCCCGAGTACTTGTACCCGCCGAACGGGACCGATGCCGGCATCGTGCCGTAGTCGTTGATCCACACGAAACCGGCCTGGAGCTGACCGGCGACCCGGTTCGCCCGAGCGACGTCACGGGAGAACACAGCGCCCGCGAGCCCGTAGTCGGTGTCGTTGGCGCGACGCACGGCCTCGTCTTCGTCGTCGAAGGGCAGGACCGACATGAGCGGGCCGAACACTTCGTCGGTGACGAAGGCCATGTCGTCGGTGCAGTCGGCGAACACGGCCGGCGTGACGTAGTTGCCGTCGGCGAGTGCCGGATCGTCGGGCACCGTGCCGCCGACGAGGTGGCGGGCGCCCGAGTCGAGCGCCGACTTCATGTAGCCCATGACCTTGTCGTGGTGCTCGGCGCTGACGAGCGGGCCGATCTGCGTGGCCGGGTCGAAGGGGTCGCCGACCTTCAGCGCGCTGACGCGGTCGGCGATGCCGTCGAGGAACCGCTCGTAGACCCCGCGCTGCACGAACACCCGGGTCCCGTGGGAGCAGACCTGGCCGGTCGAATAGAAGTTGTTGGTGAGCGCCGCGTTTCGGGCGCTGTCGACGTCGGCGTCGTCGAACACGACGATCGGCGACTTGCCGCCCAGCTCGAGCGTGACCTTCTTGAGGGTCGTCGACGCGTCGCCCATGACGATGCGGCCCGTGCTGGCCTCGCCGGTCAGCGACACCTTGGCGATGCCCCGATGCTGGACGAGCATCCGTCCGACCCGGGCGTCGCCGTGCACGACGTTGAACACGCCGGCCGGAACACCGGCCTCGGAGTAGATCTCGGCGAGGAACGACGCCGAGATCGGTGTCACCTCGGCCGGCTTGAAGATCATCGAGTTGCCGCACGCCAGCGCGAGACCCGACTTCCACATGGCGATCTGGATCGGGTAGTTCCACGCACCGATCCCGGCGCACACGCCGAGCGGTTCACGCCGCATCCGGGCGAAGCCGCTCGGGAAGTCGATCGTCTCGCCGTGGAGCGCCGGAACGAGGCCGCTGTAGAACTCGATCACGTCGGCGCCGGTCACGACGTCTTCGGTGCTGGTCTCGGAGTACGGGCGTCCCGCGTCGAGGGTGTCGAGGAGAGCGAGCTCGTGGGTTCGGTCGCGGATGATCTCGACGGCGCGGCGAAGGACGCGGCTGCGTTCCATCGCCGGCATCGCCGACCACTCCTCGAACCCACGTCGTGCGCTCTCGACGGCGAGGTCGATCTCTCGCTGGCCCGCCTGTTCGACCTCGCAGATCACGCCGTTCGTGCCCGGGTGGCGCGTGTCGAACGTCTCGCCGGACGTCGAGTCGACGTACTCGCCTCCGATGTACGACCGGCGGGTCTCGAGGGTCGTGTCCGCGGTGACGGCGATCATGTCGTGACGTTATCAGTCGGTCTGGAAGGGCGACGGCTGGACGAGGTCCCGCAGCGCCTTGGCGACCGCGTGGGTCGCACGGTCGGCCCGTCCCCGTCGCCAGCACACGTGGTGGCCCATCTCCGGCCGCTCGACCTCGGGTCCCACCGGCGCGAGGAGGCCTCGCTCCACCAGGTCGCCCATGAGGTGCCGCCAGCCGAGCACGATGCCGCGGCCGACGAGCGCCTCCTGCACGACCGTCGGATAGCCGTCGTACACGACTGCGGGCTCCCGCTCTTCCTCGATCCCGAATGCGGCGAACCACTCGGGCCACGACATCGAGGGCCGCTCGGTCGAATCGATGTGCAGCGTCGGCATCACTGCGAGGTCCGCGGGTTCGGAGTCGGCGGTCAACGAATGCTCGGCGGCGAAGCCGGGACTGGCGAACGGCCGGACCACCTCGACGAACAACTCGACGCCGTCGAGACCCTCCGGCACGCCGGAGTGTGGCACGACCGCCACGTCCCACTCGGCATCGTCGAGTTCGGCCGCACGATCGAAGACGAGGAGGCGGACGGGTCGACCGGCCGCGTCCTCGATCACATCGAGGTGCGGAACCGCCCAGGAGGTCGCCATCGTCGGCTGCACGGCGAGGACCAGCGCATCGTTCGACGTGGCGATGTCGTCGATGGCGCGTTCGAGGACGGCGAAGGCGCTGGCGGTCGCGTCGGCGAGACGCCGTCCGGCCTCGGTGGGCGCTCCCGTCGAACGGTCGAAGAGGGTCACCTCGAGTTGCCGTTCGATCGTGGCGACGTGTCGGGACACCGCCGGCTGGCTGATGCCGAGCGCGCGTGCCGCCGCGGTGAACGACCCGGTCGCAGCGACCGCATCGACGATCGCCAGACGCTGGAGTTGTGGGACCCGCCGGAGCAGCGATCGCATCCCGTCCAGAGTAGATGAACATGATCTGGAGTTATGGCTCTGATGCCGACGAAGCCCTTGATCGGGCCGAAGGCGATCCGTACGTTGACCGCATGTCCGCGCCACCGTCACCCACGACACCGGCAACCGCCGCGCTGAGCGCGTGCGATCTCGTCGCGGTCGATGCCACGGAGGTGCACGTGCATCTCGACGGGGCGATCCGTCGGCTGAATCGGTTCTGGCTCCGCGACAACTGTCCGTCCAACGGCGATCGGACGTCGCTGTTCCGCCCGTTCAACGTCGCGTCGATGGCGGACGACCTCACGATCGACCACGCCGCGATCGTCGACGGCGAACTCGAGGTCACCTTCGGTGACGGGTGCGCCGACCGATTCGACATCGACCTCCTCGCCTCGTCGTGTCCGCGCGATGCGACGCCCGACTGGCGGCCGTGGCGAGCCGACCACACGCCGACGACCGTCGAGTTCCGACCCGACCTCGCCGACGGTTCGGAGCACCATCGTCTGCTCGACGCTCTCCGTCGCGACGGGTTCGCGCTGGTGGCCGGTCTCCCCGACGATCCGTCGGCGACCGAGACGGTCTCCTCGTGGCTGGGTCCGATCCGCGCCACCGACTTCGGGCGCATCTTCGACATCGTGACCGAGTCCGACCCGTTCACGCCGTCCCAGTCCGAGTCGGCGCTCGATCCGCACACCGACGACCCGTACCGGTACCACCCGCCGGGTATCAGCATCCTGCACTGCATGTCGCCCTGCGACGGTCACGGTGGCGCGTCGACGGTGACCGACGGCTTCGCCATCGCTCGCTCGATCGCCGTCGACGATCCCGAGGCCTTCCACCTGCTGACCACGATCGACGTGCCGTACGTCCATCGGCGGGATCGGTCGGTCGAGCAGGGAGCCGCCGTCGACCTTCGTGCCGCGGCACCGGTGATCTCACTCGATCGGGGCGGCCACGTCTGCGGCGTGCGATTCCACGAGCGTTCGATGGCTCCGCTGCAACTCGACGCCGATCTCGTCGACGCCTTCTACCGAGCCCTGATGCTGTTCAGCCGGCGAGCACTCTCGTCGGACTTCTCGTATCAGCGCCGGCTCTCCGCCGGTGAAGCGATCGTGTACGACAACCAGCGGGTGTTGCACGGGCGCTCGGCGATCACCGGAGCGAGCGGGCGCCGTCACCTCCGGCTGTGCACGGTCGATCGCGACCAGGTGCACAGCAGGCTCCGCCGTCTGTGTGTCGAGTTCGACCCGCAGCGCACCGACCAGTCGCTCGCCGCCGGCAGCGCGTCCTGAGCGGACGCTCGGCTGCGACGTCGACGTCTTCCCGTTCGCCGGCATCGTTCCGCCGAGTCCCGGGCTCGACGGAACGATGGTGTGTTGTGTCGGCTGGTCGCGACGTAGTAAGCCTGCCTGTCATGCGGATCGACGGTCGAACTCGGACCTGGACCTGTGTCGGGATCTCACTCGCACTGCTGGTCGCGGCATGCGGGGACGATGACGACGACGCAGCGTCGGACTCCGCGTCCGCCAGCGTCGCGTCGGACAGCGCCTCGGCGTCGGACTCCGCGTCCGCCAGCGAGCCTGCCAACACCCCGACCGAGACCGAGGCTCCGTCGGAGGAACAGGAGGGCGACGACGGCGACGGAGGCGAGGGCGAGGACGGTGAGCAGGGCGCCGGAGCCATCACGTATCCGCGCACCATCGAGCACCCGCTGGGCACGACCGAACTCGCCGAAGAACCCGTCGTCATCGTCCCGATGTTCGGCGAACTGCTCGGAGAACAGCTCGTCGCTCTCGGCATCGAGCCGGCGGGTGCCCTGCCCTACATGAGCGCGCTTCCGGCAGCCGGAGAGACCTACGGGCTCGAGTCGCTGTACGACGTCGAACCGATCGGATCGGGCTTCGAGCCGAACATCGAGTTGGTCGCCGCCATTCGGCCCGACCTGATCATCTCCGACGACCAGTTCTTCGCCGCCTTCTACGAACCGCTGAGTCAGATCGCACCGACGTTCACGCTCGACGTGTTCACCGACGACTGGAAGGACAACTTCCGCGCCGTCGCCGACGTGGTCGGTCGCCCCGATCGCGCCGAGGAAGTCATTGCCGAGTACGACGCCCGTGTCGCCGAACTGTCTCCCGACGTCGAGGCCCTGTTCGGCGACGGGACGGTCGCCCTCGTGCAGCAATCGCTCCCCGACGGTGGGACCGGCGACGGGGGAGTCGACGGTGCCCGTATCTACGGCATCGACACCAACCCCGGGCGCTTCCTCGCCGACCTCGGCATCAACGTGTGGGAGCCGGAGGACCCGGGCGGCAGTGAGATCGCGCCGTCGACCTTCGCGGTGAGCTTCGAGATCATCCCGACGATCGACGCCGACTTCATCCTCTATCTCATCGAGGACACGTTCATGGCCCAGCAGTCGGAGATCGCCGAGGATCCGCTCTGGAACTCCACGCCGGCCGCCGAGGCCGGGAACCTGCTGTTCCTCGACTTCGGCGCCCAGGTCCGGCTCGGCGGACCGCTCCACAAGTTCATCGCACTCGACGCCGTCGAAGCGCTGCTCGCCGGCGAGGACACGGGTGGTGTTGCCGACGCGCCCGCGCCCGAGGCCCCCGAGACCGCCGACGGTGGAACGACGATCCTCGACCTCGCGGCGGACAACGGGGTCACGTTGATCTCCCAGTTCGCTCCCTTCTCGCCGGGCCTCGCCGAGGCGGTCAACGGGGACGGTCCGGCGACCATCTTCCTGGTGAGCGACGACGCGCTGAACGGACTGTTGGCCGAGCAGCCCGATCTCGCAGCCGTGCTCCAATCGGATTTCGTCCTCCTCGACGAGGTGCTGCAGTATCACGCCGTCGTCGGAGAGGCGCTGCTGGCGGCTGACGTGTCCGGCGTGAGCGAGGTGACGACGTTGCTCGGCGAGCCGATCACGGTCGAGGTGGTCGACGGCACCGTCGTTCTCAACGGTGGTCAGGCCACGGTCGTCGAGGCCGATCTCGTCGCCGACAACGGTGTGGGTCACGTGATCGACGGCCTGCTGATCCCGCCGTCACGCGCCGCCGATCTGGGCGGCTGACGTCGCCCGGCGCGATCAGTGGGTCTCGAGTGCGGCGAGCATCGTGTCGACGATCGCTCGAGCCTCGTGCTCGGTGATGCCCTTCCGCGCCTCGACCTGCAGGCCGTTGACCGTCGTGAGGATCAGCCGGGTCACTCCGGCGACGTCGCCCGACACGCGACCGGTGTCGACGCCGTCGCGCACTGCGCCGGCCACGATGTCTCGGAGGAGTTCGTCGTGCTCGGCGATCTGAGCTCGGATGCCGTCGTCGACCGCTGCTCGCTCGGTCGCCAGGAGCACGGCGTAGCACCCTCGCGTCGATGACGTGTCGGCGGCCTGGACGACCTCGGCGTCGAGCCAGGCGCGGATGCCGTCCCACGGTGTCGCTGCGTCGGCGAGGATCGCCGAGATCCGGTCACGCGCCTGACCGACGTAGTCGTCGAGCGTGAGCGAGCAGAGCTGATCCTTGCTCGTGAACGCCTTGTAGATGCTGCCGACCGAGAGGCCGGTCGCCTCACTGAGCGTCGAGATCGAGGTCGCCGCGACACCGCCCTGGCTCCAGAACGCGTTGCGGGCGCGCTCGACGACCTCGGCTTCGTCGAACTCGCGCGGTCGGGCCATGCCGGCAGTGTACCCAATTCGGAAACGATCGATTCCGAATTGATCGAGCTGAAGTGAGACGAGTGTCACCAGCATTGGGAAACGTTCACTTCCGAATGGCGGTTACCGTCGCGGGTGTTCGGAAACGAACATTTCCAAATCATCACTCCCACTGGAGGAATCGCCATGTCCCGCTTCACCGACCGCCACGCCGTCATCACCGGAGGAACCTCCGGCATCGGGCTCGCCACCGCCCGGCGCCTCGCCAGCGAGGGCGCCACCGTCCTCGTCACCGGCCAGGACGACGTCCGCATCAAGGAGGCGAACGAGTACGACCGCATCACGGCGATCGAGCACGACAACGCCGGAACCGACGCATCGGAGCTGCGCGACGCCGTGCGGACCCACCTCTCCGATCGCGTCGACGCGCTGTTCCTCAACGCCGGCCTCGGCGCCTTCGCTCCGCTCGAGGCGACCGTGTCGGCCGAGTTCGACCGTCAGTTCCACATCAACGTGCGCGGGCCGTTCCTCCAGCTCGCTGCTCTGCAGGACGCGCTCTCCGAGAATGCGTCGGTGCTGCTCAACACCTCGATCGTCAACGACGTCGGGATGCCGAACTCGGCCGTGTACTCCGCCAGCAAGGGCGCCGTTCGTTCGGGGATGAACGTGTTCGCCACCGAGCTCGCACCGCGATCGATCCGTGTCAACGCGATCAGCCCGGGCCCGGTCGACACCGGTTTCTTCGGTCGGACCGGCCTCGGCCCCGACGAAATCGAGGCGTTCGCGCAGCAGGTGCTCTCGCAGGTGCCGCTCGGCCGCTTCGGCACGGCGGACGAGATCGCGAACGCAGCGAGCTTCCTGCTGTCGGACGAGGCGAGCTTCATCACCGGCGCCGAGCTCGTCGTCGACGGCGGCATGAGCTGATCGCAGCCGACACTCGGCCGCGCCATCGGTCGTCCCGCCTCGGCATCGGTTGCGTCGGGAGTGCGTAGAGGAATCAATCTAGAAGATATATTCTAGATCTCGACGCACCCCCCGGTGCCGAAGCGAAAGGACGCCGAGATGAAGACCATTCCCGCCGCACTGCTGTGCTCCGCCCTGTTCCTCGCGGCCTGCGGCAGTGAGGACTCCGAGGCCGATTCCACCGACGACGTGTCCGCCGAGACCGAACCGGCCGCCACCGAACCACCTGCGACCGAGCCACCCGCGACCGTGGCGCCGGCCGACACGGACCCCCCGGCAACGGAGGCGCCGGCCGACACCGAGCCACCGGCGACCGAGGCTCCGGTCGAGACGGAGCCGGCCGCCACCGAGCCACCGGCGACCGATCCCCCGGGCGATGGAGCAGCGGAGGGTGGGATGACCCTCAACGACTTCCGGTACTGCGAGATCCTGATGACGGTGCCGGGCGACGACGGCGAGCCAGTGACCGAGGTGTGGGGCACGCCGGGCATCGACCCGTGCGACGACGCCGCATGGAACGCCATCGACCCCGACCAGGTGGCGGCCGACAACGACGCATCGTTCATCGACATGAACGGCCCGCGGTTCTTCACGGTCGACGGCACCGTCGACACCGGTGGCGCGTCGGCCGATGGTGGCGGCGGGATCGCCGCCGGTGGCGAGACGGTGACCGCGCAGTACGGCGACGTCATGATGGCGCTCCTCGCGACGATCGACGGCGCGTCCGAGACGCCCGTTCCGTACGTGCCGGAGCTCGTGGTGAGGACCACCACCTGGGCCTTCGATACCGGGACCGAGGTGTACGAGCTGACCGATCCCGACGGCAACGTGTACACGATGCAGTCGTACTCGCACATCGTCGACACCAGCATCACGGCTGCGGACCTGCCGACGCTCGGCGACCGCCTCGAACTCCCCGAGGGCTGGACCTTCAGCAGTCGTGTCCTCGACGAGCCGCTCGTCGTCGAGCTCGCCGACGGCGGCGCGTTGGTGGTGAACGACGACCTGCGGAACTCGTACCAGCGCAACGGCTGATCTGCCGGCGACGTCCTGCGTCAGTCGGTGAACGCGGCGATGGCTGCGAGCGTCATCGTCGTGAGGCGCTCGGTCATCTCGGCCTTGCGGTCCGGACGTTCGGCCACCGGGGTGCTCACGTAGTCGTTCAGCGCGCCGACCGCGAGCAGTTCGACCATGTCGGAGATCGCCTCCGTGTCGACCGAGACGCCGGCACGGGCGACGCTTCGGTAGCGGTCGGCGAGCCCCTCGCGTCGGGCGTCGGCGAGTCGTTTGATCGCACCGGCGATCTCGGGGTGCGGACTGTGCGTCTCTCGCAGTTGGATCGTGACGACGTCTTCTCGACGATCGACCAGCGAGAGGTACCCGTCCCAGAGGGCTCGCACGTCGCCGGAACTCATCCCGGAGTGGTCCTCGGGGAGCGCCTCGGTGAACCGCGCTTCGGCGAAGGCGGTGGCGAGATCGATGATCGCGAGGAGCAGATCGGTCTTGTTGTCGAACTGGTGGTAGAAGCTGCCGACCGAGATCCCGACCGGATCGAGGATGTCCTTGGCGAGGTTGACCCCGTCGTGGCCCTTCTCGGCGAAGGCCTTCACGCCGGCCTCGAGCAACAGCTGTCGTGTGGCAGCTCTCTGCTCGGCGCGGGATCGCGGCGGTCGGGCGTCGTCGTTGCTCACCCCCACAGAATAAATCGTCTAGAGGGACGCTTCAGCGTCGACGTGTGACGTGTTCGACCAACTCGGCGACCGAATCGCCGAGCCGTGTGCCCCGCTGCGCCAGCGCGAGCACGACGTCGAAGTGGTTGCGGTCAGGGATCTCGAGCGTCGACACCGGGACGTCGACGAGCCGCAGCGCGTCGGCCATCGCGTGCGACTGGGCGACGAACTCGGTCGTCTCGTTCTCGCCGTGGACCACGAGCGTGGGCGGGAACCCGTCGAGGTCGGCGCGCAGCGGGCTGAGGCGATGGGCGGTCTCGACGTCGAGGGCCACGGCCTCGTCGATCGAGGTGCCGATCAGCGGTTCGAGCTCGTAGACGCCCGAGAGGAGCACCGCGGCGGCGAGGTGACCGGCGGGTGCCACGGGGTCGAGCGCCGCCATCGCGGCGAGGTGCGCACCCGCCGAACTGCCCGACACCACGATCCGGCCCGGATCGACGCCGAGTTCATCGGCGGCCGCGTGCAGCGAGCGCATCGCTCGTCGGCACTCGTCGACGATCTCGTCGACCGTGGCGTCGGGTGCGAGCGTGTAGTCGATCGCGGCGAAGGCCCAGCCGCGATCGACGCAGTCCGCCGCGGCGAACCGCGAGTCGAGCTTCGACAGCTCCTGCCAGTAGCCGCCGTGGATGAAGGCGAGCAGCGGGGGAGCGCCCGCGTCGGCGGAGCCCACGGGAGTGCCAGCGGCCGCCGGAACCGCGACGTCGATGGTCTGGCTCTCGCGGTCGCCGTACGGGAGGACCACCGTCGTGGCGCCGGCCGTCGCCCGCACCCGCGTCCAGGCCTCGTCGCTCTCCCGGCGGTACGCCGCGACGAACGGTCCGTAGTCGCCGTCGGGGAGGACCGAGCTCGGCGAGTAGGCCCGCTCCCGCTCGCCGGGGGTCATCGTGCGCCACCGCATGGTGACGCCATGGTGCCTCGGTTCGCGACGGTCGTCGCGATCAGGGCGACGGCGACGTCGACGGCGACGTGACGTCGCCGGTGGATCCCGGCGACCCGCGACGGAGGTGTGCGAGGTCGGCGGCGTGGTGGCCGATCAGCACCGACGCCAGCATGATCGTGATGGTGTTGTAGGCGATCAGGTCGACGAAGTAGTCGACCCCGTCGACGGTGTAGTTGAGGTACATCGAGATGAACATGTTCCCGACGGCCAGGACGGCGCCGACGATCCGGGTGCGCGGGATCAGCACGAGCAACCCGATCACGACCGACAGGACGTTCCCGCCGACGTCGACGACGGCCGGGGGTTGCTCGCCCACGGGATCTCCCGATCCCGACCCCGACGCCGCCCCGAACATGGCGAGCGCGACGATCACCGCGATCGTCGTGAAGACGATGCGCTCGGTGCGGGTTTCCCGCTGTGTGACGAACGAGGGCCGAAGCAGCTGCTTGATCACGATCGACCTCCCAGGTCGCCGATGGCGTGGACCGCCGCCTCCCGGACCTCTCGATCGAGGTCGGGGGCGGTCTCGACCGCCTCGATCGCGAGTTCCCGCGCCTCGTCGGTATCGACCCCCACGGCCCGCAGCAGCAGCGTGATCACCGCCTCGCGGTGACCGCGGTCGCCGGTCCCGTCGCCCGTCGCGATCCGCCGCACGGTCCGCAGCATCGTTCCGATCACGAGGTCGATCACGGCCGGCGTCGGTTCCTGATCGAGCCGACCCTCGGCGTGGCCTCGCTCGAGATCGACTCGGAGGTGGACGAGGGGATCGTCGCTCCACAGCTCGGTGCGCGGCATCGACTCGAGTCGCAGGCCCACGTGGGCCAGCTTCGGGAGGGTCGCGGCCCGCTCGAAGAACATCGCCGTGATGGTCGCGAAGCGTCGGGCGGGGTCGTCGATGGCCACGACGGCCGCGCTCATGGTCGTGAAGCTCCCCAGCACGTCGACGACGACGGCGTCGATCAACGCGTCTCGATCGACGAAGTGGTTGTAGAAGGTGCCGTTCGACACGCCGGCGCGGCGCGTGACGTCGAGCACGGTGAACGCCTCGCCTTCGGTGGCGATCGCGTCGACCGCTGCGACCAGCAGCTGCCGGCGAGTCCGTTCTCGTTTGGTGGGTTCGCCGGACCGGGTGGTGTTGGGCCGAGGGGTTGACACGACGGTCAGGCTACCTCAAACTGAGGCAACTCTCAAAAATGAGATTCTTGTCAGAAAGGCCCCCATGAAAAAGGTTTCGCGTTTCCTGTTCACCACCATTCGAGGGATCTTCACGGTCATCGGCATGCTCGTCGGCGTCGCCGCGATCGTGATCGCGTTCGTCCTGTTCACC